>PIXW01000247.1 GCA_003601535.1 ANME-2 cluster archaeon | reverse complement strand
TAGAGCCGTTGACAGGGCGCAGGAGAGGGGATGCGACACATTCCAGATATTCACAAGAAACCCGAGGGGCTGGCGGTTCAAGGATCTCGAGCCAGAACAGATCAAAAAGTTCATAACAAAGATCGAGGGGTCCGGCATCTACCCGCCTGTCGCTCACGCACCATATCTGCCAAATCTGGCATCGCCGAAGGAGGATGTCTACAGCCGCTCGGTTGACGCCCTCGCAAACGAGATTGCGCGGTGCAGTGCGCTCAGGATTCCGTATCTTGTAACCCATCTCGGAAGCCATCTTGGAACAGGCATAGAGGATGGTTTCATGCGGATAATATCTGCTGTGAATACGGCAATCGATGTGATCGATGACCGCGATTCCGTGATGCTGTTGCTTGAAAACACCGCAGGCACAAAGAACAGTATAGGCGGGAGCTTCGAGGATATAAGACGGATCATCGACGGAATTGTGCGAGACGAGCTTGTGGGAGTCTGCTTCGACACATGCCACGCATTCGCTGCCGGCTACGAGCTCAGGACTGCTGAGACGCTGGACGCGACAATGACGCATTTCGACGAGGTCATTGGTTTTGACCGGCTAAAACTTATCCACCTGAACGACTCGAAGGGCGGTTTGAACTCTCGATTGGACCGACATGAGCATATCGGTATGGGTTACATCGGAGAAGACGGATTTAGAGCTATACTGCACCACGATATCATCAAAGAACTCCCGATGATACTTGAAACCCCTGTCGATGATCGGAGGGATGATGTCGGGAACATCCGGATGGCACGGATGCTTGCAGAGAGGTGATTCTGGAGGGGTGGACGACTTTGGAATATAGTCATAGGTTCGGGCGCCCGAATATAACATCATGTATTCAATTTAGAGCGCTTTTAAATTTAGATCGTGGGGGCAGGTTATTGGAAATCGCGAGCAAACAGCTTGTGTTGTTTTACCAATCACATCAAAAGATGGCTGCTGCACAGGTTCTCCTTAACTTTTGTCAATAACTCGGGGCCCACACGACTCCGAGTTCTCTGTGGTTATCAACCAGGAGGAACGGCTGTTGATATGTTCACGAGATCGGTAAGCTATTGCTAAGTTCTGGTCGAGATCTGATGGATGATAACTCTCATTTTTTTATTTGTACCTGATTAGTTTAATTAAAACGAAAGTTTATTTTTACTAATTATCGATCATTATAATAGTATACTAAAATTTTATATTTACAGTTTAATTATTATTCATATTCCAATATTAATTTTACATACAATATACAATCATTTTCTATCAAAATACCGCCTCTCATCATGCCCCCATATACGATAAAGACCGCATGCGGAGATAACACCTCCTCCCGATATCGATTTTAAAGCTGATGTATGCGGATCAGGGTGTTTGTTATGCAGATACCCCCTATGTTGTCGGTAGGAAGATGTGTATTCCTATAGTCTATGGAATGATCGAGATGGCTCGATTATTTTCGCATTGAAAAATATAAAAATATTTTTGATCAAAATAGCACTTACATCAGATTTATTAAATACTTTATAAAAAATGTTTTGATCTGACTTTATCGTAAATTATTTAATCTATTTATTATACTAATTTAGTTTTAAAAATAAAGATTAAATATACAGCATATATTCCTATTAAACTAAAACAAAAAGTGAGAGTTGATGATGTTGCCGTCGATACCGGCTGTGACGATATCCGTAAACAATAAATAGATATGTAACATCAGATATTCGAGGATGTGATGACACGAGCATACTGAAAAGGAAACCAGGGATCATTGTAGCATTTGATATGGAAGATCCATCGTTTGCAATCGATCTGGCACAGAGACTGGGTGATTCCGAAGGAAACTTTGCAATCAAGATTGGAAGACCTCTTGAGATGCAGATCGGAAAGAAGATCATCTCACGGATCCGATCCGTTACCGACATTCCGATCATATACGATGGAAAGATCGCAGATATCCCGTATATCAGCGCGAGGATAGCAGAGATCGCTTACGATGCGGGCGCTGATGCTGTTATCATGCATGCGTTCGTTGGTTCGGATGTTGTGCGTGAGGTTGTGAACCTGAATAAAGGCGATGTGATCGCTGTTATTGAGATGACACATCATGGCTCTGCTGAATATCTTGAAGGCGTATCAGAGGATCTTGTCCGGAAGACGTCCGGATGTGGTGTTGATGGCGTGGTTCTGCCTGCCACACGTCCGGAACGAATCAAGCGATTGTCAGGACTGATCGATAGTGAGACGTACGTCATATCCCCAGGCATACATGCGCAGGGTGCACGCCCTGGAGATGCGATCATCAGCGGATCTGATTATGAGATCGTTGGGAGGGGGATATACCAATCAGAAGATCCAAAGGATTCGGCAGAACAGATTTACAGACAGATCATCGATCGATTGAGTGGTGTTCAACGATGAAACAGCATCAACAAGATTTTTTGCTGCATCTGCTCGAATCGGGCGCGATAAAATTCGGAGAATTCAGATTGAAGAGCGGGCGGATCTCACCGTATTTTGTTAACATCGCTGTTGCGATCAACACAGGCAGAAGGGCATCGAAAACAGCAGCCGCATACGTTACAGAGATCGTGGATGGTGCGGTTGGCACTGATTTTGATTACATACACGGTCCTGCCTACAAAGGAATCCCGCTATCGGTTATAATTGCTGAAAAACTCTGGGATGCGCGTGGCATCGATGTGCGCTGGGGGTATGACCGGAAGGAAGAGAAGCGATATGGAGATCTGGCAGACCGGTATATCGTTGGTGATATACGGGACCGGGATTCTGTTCTGATGGTGGATGACGTGGTGGTGACCGGAAGAACAAAGATCGATAACTGGGAGAAACTGACCAGGTACAGGGATTTGAGTCCGAAAGGTATTCTGATAGCGGTTGACCGGCAGGAGATTGATGAAGAAGAGAATAACACCGCAGAGATCCTGGCAGAAGCCGGTCTGAATGTGCATTCGATACTCAGGATTACAGAGATATTCGATTATCTGCTGAATCGAACGATCAATGGAACCGTGTATGTAGACGATCGGATAAAAGCGTTATTCGATGAATATTTTGAGAGATATGGGGTGACAGGTTAGTGTTTCGTATTCTCTAATACAACCCTATCTGCTCGCCCGAAACATACGAGAGAGGCGTTCTGAACTCGATTCTGGAATCAAACCCGGTCTCAAGCAGGATATCGATCACAACTTCGGTGTTCGGACTAAAATCAGACGCATCTGCTGTTGTATCGGTGCTGATCTCAATCAGGTCGCCAGATTCGATGTACGGGTTATCCACCCTGTCTGATACATCGCCATCGATGCGTATCCACCGGCTGACATTGAAAAATCCATCGCTGTATGAATTTGAGGTTCTGTTATACTTAAGAAATACCCGAGGATTGCCTGCTGCACTGATCGTTATGATCGTGGTATCGAGATCGATGATACCGCTCTCTGCGATGGGTTCGATTGTCAGGTTGATGCAGGTGATACCATCATCAGTCATCTTTCCGCTCACCGATACGACCTTGATTCCGGTGGTTACCTGTGTTTTCGTTTCTTTTCCGGTATGCACAGCCTTCTCTGTGACTATACCGGTTGTGTCCATCAGCACCGTAGCCACAAGCGATGCCATTATAACGATCGCGATAAAGAGGATCAACGTGCTGATACCAGCGTCCGCTCTGCAATCATATATCCTCATAATTGCTCTGTATCTGATACTCCGTTTGCAACGACCACTTTTACGGACTTTCCAGTGAGGCCATTTATGCCAAGTGTGAGATTCACAACCTCTGAGGGCTCCCATTGCAGATCGCCGTCATCGTTCTCGATATCAGACGTGAGAACCGTCTGGTATACCCCATTTACAAGAAGCGCAATGGAATCAGAGGAGTTATCGAGCGTTGTTTTACCTGTATTCAGCACATATATTCCTGGCTGCGAAGATGCACCAGGATCATTGATGATCGTAATATCGCTTCTCATCTGATCAGCAAGATGGCTGTTTCTGACAACCAGAGCACCTGATAGCGAACCTGTGGTGCCGTACAGTGCAGCCACAACCACTGATGCGATGATCACCGATGCGATAAAGAAGATCGCCTGCGATGCGGACGTTCCAGCCATCTATATCACCTCCGCGCACGCTGATCGCCCGTTCGCTGTGACGATCTTCACATCGTCACCGTGGTTCAGAGTGAGTGTCGCCTGAAAGTTCTTCCCGGGATATAGCCAGCCAGACCATGAATGATCACCGATCAGTTCTCCATTTACAAGTACAATGAGATCGGTTTTGTTGATAGAGGACGTTTCGGTATTTTTGATGTAAAAATAATCACTTCCAGATGTGTTATCGATCTTTCCTCTGCCATCATAACTGCATTCCGATGTGTTGTATATCTCTATGCCCGTGTCCAGTTTGGATACCATCCGCTGGTGCTGCTCATCTCTGGCATCTTCCAGCAGGTCATAGCTGGTACTGACACGTCCGTAATGCGCAGTTGCGGTCATGATGAGTCCGATAGCAATGATCGCTGTGGCAATAGATACACTGAACCCCATTATAAACAAGATTGGCAGTAATGGTATTAATGATTTGCGTTATCATTGTGAGAAGGGTGTGCCAGATGATCAATGATGACGTAGAAGACCGCTGACGATCAACACAAGGATCAGCGCCAAAAGAAGCACAGTACCTCCGAATCCGGGTGCTGCTACACTTTCTTGTGTGTTTTCAGGTAATGGCGCTGCCGATACCGGATTTATTACAGAAACAACAGGTTTTTTTGAAACAATTTTCCTTTCGCAACCTTGCGGATCTGTAAAATTTACTGTGGCTGGAGGTAAAACGATATCTCCAGCAGAGTTCATCTTTATGGTATATGTATGGTTCTGAGTCGCCCCTTCCTGCAAAATCAAGCTTTCGCTGGTGGTTCCATTGATCAGATCAACGTTTGCTGGCAGATCATCGGCTACGTGTACCTCTGCCTGTGAATCGTACTGGTTATGTATACCAAGAATAACCGTCACACAATCCCCAATAACAACGATTGCAGGGTTAACAGATTTCGTTATACTGATTGTTTGAACATGTACTGCAGTAGTTTGGACATGCGCTGTGGCATCTGGCGTAGATTCAGCATTTCGAATTGTTTTTGAAGAAGAAGCAGTGTAAATACCGTTTTCATCGACACCAGTGACATCGACCGAGATATTATATGGTTTATTCGCAGACGAAGGTGTCTTGAGCCGAATTGTTATGGTTTCGGATTGGCTTTTTAAAATCTCATCGAAATGATACGTCAACTTCCCATCGATGACCTCCATGCCATCAGCGTTGATATTCACCTTCACATCTTCAATATCCTGCTCTCCCCTGTTCCTGATTGTGATGGTTGCAGCAATCTCATCCGTGACATAGGTATCGATCGAGACCACGAGCTCCGGAACCGCCCGCAGATAGATTTTAATTTCTGTTTTTGGATCCTCTTTTTCGTTTTCCCAAACTGCCACATCTCCAGTGGTGTTGATCACCTCGACCTTGATTTCGTCATCGTATATCAGCGTGTCTCCGACGCTCGATACATCATCTTCAACGATTGAACCATTTTTATAAATATTTAGACAGACTAGAGCATTGTATGCATCAAAATCGTATGCCTCAATCTCAAAGTCGCCCGCTGTAATCATATCACCACTATATAAGGTGTATGTGCCTTTGCTGATCCAGCGCACGTCATCTGCGCTACACACCGGTGTTAAAAATATGAAAAATAGAAGTAATAAGAGAATAATCCCGTTTTTAATCATTATGGCCCCAGTATTATGGTAGTATGTGAATTCGTATAAATTAAGTTATCCACTTTTAATCACACAGGATCTGCCCCTTCCAGAGAGACCGCATAAATCTCCATGTCAAATCTTACAATATCACCCTGTGCCCAGTTCGATACCTCGCTTTGTAGCTGGTAATGCTGCATAACATCCATACTTTTACCCGTATCCAGTTTACCAAGATGGTTCCACCTATTATGCACCTCATTCAATGGAGTCTGTGAAACAACTGAAACTCCATCGTGTGTCAGGTCATAGATTGTATGATTCGAGATGTCACACTTCTCAGTGTATCCAAGTCCGGTGGGGAGTCCAGTTAAATCGAACTCGCCTCCGCACTCTTCGTACTCAGGTTCAGATGATGCATATCCATAGAACCGCGGTTCACCTCCATTCTCATCAGTGATTACAATCCGCATCCAGATATTCGCGGTCTTTGTCCCAGTATTGGTTATCGTGAACTCTATCTGCTGGATACCGCCAGGCAGCATATTCGACAGATTTCCCGAGTATGTCATATCCCATCTCTCCGGTCCATCTACAGCGATACTAACACCGCTCGGTAATATATCATGGTGTGTGCTTCCGCCTCCCCCGCCACCTCCATGCTGCCATCCAGTTGTTGTTACCCGCGTTGGTGTAGCAGTTGCCGCAACACTCCCCACTGGGATTGGTGTAGATGTTGCGACGGGGCCATCCGACAGGAATCCAGGTGTTGGATTGGCTATGGTCTTTGTGACTTCTACCAGCATGGATAGTGATGCAAGCCGGATCAATAGGACGGATGATAATGCAACAATAATACCAATTATTATGATATAATCTATCCGTTTTTTCATGGTATCGTCATCCAACTAAATCATCCGTTTCTGTTTCCATACCATGTTCATCTACAACCAGGTGATATTCGTATCGTATAGATCCATCAAAGATATAATACGCATCTGTTTTCTGTATGATCGGCTTGCCAAGTTCCTCTGCAATCTTAACGAGATCATCCAGCGAGCGCAGGGATATGGCTACCTGCTCGCTTTCGATGGGCACATTCACCGCATCTGCGATCCAGTCTCCGTATCTCTTCCTCGCAGAGAGGATTTCTTTCTCAGTCTCACTGAGGACTATCTTTGGATCGCTGGTCCGGAATCCAAAGGCGATGAGCAGGATGAGGGTCAGAATTGCAGCAGCAGTCGAAAATCTTCTTCTGTCCACCACATTCTGTTTGAAGATTGTCTTTTTGGTTTTGATTGATCCTGTTTTTCCATCAGCATTGTTCTTTATGGAAAAAACGTTCTTGTTGAGCGGAATCACCAGACTCGGAGTTAAAGACTCATCAACATCGCCCGCGTCCGTTCTGGCAATCGTATGGATATTGTATTTTATCGTTAATGTTGAATCCTGTGTGCGTACTCCAAGCTCATCGTTTATGTCTGAAAGCACTTCCTCATAATGTGCCGGATCGATCTGGAGGCTTTCTGTGAATGCTGCTGACGTTCCGCTGGAGTTGAAGGTTGTCTTCGGCACCAGAGTGAAGCATTTCTCCCAATCATCAGCAGATGCAACACATGCTGTAACATCATATTCGCCAGTGATCATGGCATCATGATCGATTATGAACTCGTATTCAAAAACGGTATCGATGCGCTCTGTAATCTTTCTGAAATACGTTTTATTTTCCCCTATGGTCGTGGTTTCATACAGACTGTTTGGTTTGAGGCAGACGTTGTAATGGGAAGTTCCACTGTGCGCATAAGTGAACGCTGTGACATCATGCGTGACCTCGGTTGGGAGATGATATGCGGTGGATGCGTCATACGCAAAGATACCGAATAACAGGATTAAAATCGCTATTACCGATAATCTGATTCTTCTATCGATTTCCTTTTTCATGCCCTTGCCCCATACTGCAGCCCCACAAACACCGGCATTTGCTTCAGTTGTTTCATTATGGATCTTCTATGTTTAAATCTCTTTTGCATCCACAGCGGAAACAGGATGAGCGCGAGGAGGATCGTTGGATAGAGTATGGATACCATGCATGGCAGATACGGGTTCACCCCTGCAAGCGCAACGATCCAGAAGACCGGTAGAATGTACGGGGATTCTGAGACTGCCACCGACGTTCTTGGTTCCGTACTGATCATGTTCATTTCTCCCGCGCTTTTTCCGGATAGTACGGCATAATTCGGAAGCATCGTTGCATCCGTTCTGTCAACTGGATTGAAGACGAAGACCGATGGCAGTGATTTGAAATTTTCGATTCTTTCTGTCCCTGAGACTTCAGTGTATCCACAGTCTGTCAGATACGGAATGAACAACATTCCGAAGACGAGCAGACCTGTAAACAGGATTGCTGAGAGTCTTTTATAGTTTATTACCACCGGCATCCTTCTCTTTCGTTTTTTCTTCTTCTCTTCCCTGTTGATCCTCCTTGCGAGCACCGGATTGCTGTATATCATGATCTTCCTGAGTTCGTCTGCTACGATCAGAAGCGATGGGAGGATGACCAGCAATATGAATGTCAGTTTGCCTTTTGCGCGATCCAGAGCATAGCCAAGATACGGGAGTACAAAGACCATTTCTCCGATCACATCGTCCGAAGTCACGGTAAATGGGTCAGCATCCCCATTTGCATCTCCTTTTGTATGGATATTGATGATCCCGTCCTCTTCTTCTATTCCAATTACTCTGTGCGTCACGATGACATTCTCGGTCCCGGCAGGATCATGAAATGTGATAACATCTCCGACCCTGACATCCTCTGGCGGCATGGTCCTGACAACGACCATATCTCCTGGCTGCATGAGCGGGTTCATGCTCCCGCTCAGAACGATGAGGAACTGGAGGGTTCCTGTGATGGCAGGCATGATCACACAGATCACTGCAATCAC
>PIXW01000246.1 GCA_003601535.1 ANME-2 cluster archaeon | reverse complement strand
CGCCGGATCAGACCGAGTTTGAGTTGAGAAGGATACTGCCTGAGAAGTACTGGAGAGATTTTAATGATCTGCTCGTGGTTCACGGACAGAACATCTGTACGCCGGTCAGTCCGAAGTGCAGCATCTGTCCGATCAGCAGGTACTGTCAGAGGGCTGGAGTCGGGAGATCGAGGTGAATGCTCAAACTCCGTATCCTGATATATCCCGCATAACTGGCAGCCTGAACCCGTATCTATCGTTCACAACAAGCGAACGCTTGCTCCGCATCCTGATTATCCCAATCCGTCATAGCGTTATCGTCCCTGTACCTGCCTGCAGGATCATGAGCGCATCGAGCGAAGTGACCTTGTCATCGCCGCTGACGTCCGCGGCGGCGAGCGTCGCTGTGTCGCACGAGGCGGAACCGCCGGTGGCTATTTCAAGTGCGATTGCGGCGTCTGCTGGAGTGATCTGATTGTCGCGGTTCAGGTCGCCTTTGTGGATTGATCTGATGTAATAATCCTCAGACCCTACCAGGCTCACACAACATCCATTCTGATCCTCGCAATAATCCCCGTAAACTTCTATTGCATCCCCTTCAGTGATATTTTGATCCATGTTCCCCCATGGCGGAGGGACGGCTTGAAGTGTGACATTCAGTCGATTGCTGCATGGCTGTGGTCCGCTGATCAGTTTATCCACACTCACATTCCAGCCATACCGGGCACCAGTCCCGGGATCCTCAAAGTATTCGATCGCAGTCCCGATAAGCCTGATATCTGACCACCTAAGATAATGATCCGAAGTGTTCAGTGAGACCCAGTGTTCTCCAACACCGGACCACCAGCCAGGCATTTCTTTAATGTTACGGTACCCATAAACCTCCGCCCTATCCCCCACCGTAACATTAATATCGGCGAACGGAGGTGCTATGGGCCAGCTAACCGTTACATTATCTCCTATTGTCAAATTGCCTGTCGGATCGAAAAGGATCTTGTCGATCTGAACATTGGCGCCTCCAGTGCCTACTGCACCACCAAAATCAGGATATCCAGTTACAACACCTTTAAATTTAACCTCTTCCGTATATGATGCCGCTGCAGATGCTCCTCCCACGAAAAAACCGAGCATCACAACTACGCAAACACCACATACAAGACGTTTTATATTGCAGTTCATTTCAATCAACTCTACTATAAGCGCGATCCTTCCCGACAGGATTATCCGCGCTTGCATAATCAACCAGGACCGTAATATCATAAAACCCTACCCCCTGATTTGTGGTATTGAACTACAGCACCAACCACGAGATTCGAACGATAGCACCCGGACGGCATCTGATCTACTGTCAAATCTTATGCCGCTTTCGACGCAACTTTCAACGCAATGGAATCAACTGCCTGTACAGCACTATTATTGATAGTGTTCGGAATAGCTCGCATTCCTGCGATATAAATAGATATAATCCACCAGGATGCCTCAATCGGCAATCATCATTCCATCCCTGCTCGCCTTCGTTGCGATCGCATGTCCTCCGGCATCATTGATCGCAGATACAACTGCGGCAACATCCGCATCACTGGCAAGCGCAACGATACAGCCACCGCCGCCAGCACCGGTGATCTTTGCGCTCCATGCCCCGGCGTCTCTTGCAGCATACACGAGCCGCGAAAGTTTCGCGCTTCCAACGCCGATCGCATCCAGGAGCCCGTGATCGATATTCATCAGTTCTCCAACTGACTGGTAATCACGTCTTTCGATCATGGCGACACCAATCTCTGACAGATGGTCGATGGTGTCAAATATTGAGTTCATGACCGCGGGATAGCGTTCATGCAGGATCCTGACGTTCTCAACGAGTTCTTTTGTGGAGGAGAACTCTTCTGTGTCGCCTATCACGATGCCGCACTCGATCAGCCGCAGTCTCGACGTCGATACCCCGGGTGTTATCATCACAGTGCCTCCCACCGTCGAAACAAGGGTGTCGGTCGGCGATGCCGCGCCCTGGACATCCTGCTCGATCCGGTGTCCCAGCTCTGCAAGTGCGGTACTGTCCATCCCGAGATCGAACTCGCAATTGAGCGCGCCAAGCGTTGCGATCACCGCAGCGGCAGACGATCCAAGTCCCGAGCCGACCGGAATCTCTGAATCGATCCTGATTGAGACCGCGGGGACAGCAAGCGATTCGATGCATCTCGAGATGTAGGGATGCACCGCGTAATCGATGCCTGTTGTGCCGAGAGAGGATACGATCGTCGTTTTGTTCGATTCTGTGACTGTTGCGGTGGTGCGGAGGTCGATCGCAGATGCGATTGCTCGATTGCCATAGACTACCGCGTGTTCGCCGAAGAGGTATATCTTGCCGGGTGCAGAGCAGGTTGTGGTCATGTTATCGTCTTTGTCATGATTTCTGTTGGGTGTTGTGGGTTGTGGGTTTGTTATATTGGCCGCTCAAAAGATCATCGCTGGCAGGATGTTTTTGATCAACCTTTCTGGGAAAAAGGTGGTTCTCATGATTCCTGCAGGCGGCAGCCTGGAATATCGATCTACATGCAGGATTATCCATCAAGTTTCTTGCAACATCTATATCCCCTCTGCCCCAACAAAAACCCACATGAAGATATCAGATCTCCCACTTCCGAAAGATGTCATCGAATACTACAACAAGACAGGCATCACCGAATTATATCCCCCACAGGCAGAGGCGGTTACAAAAGGACTTCTTGATGGAAATAACATCCTTGCTGCCATACCGACCGCATCAGGAAAAACCCTGCTTGCGGAGCTTGCGATGCTCGCCGCAGCCAGATCCGGCGGAAAGGCGTTGTACATCGTGCCGCTGCGGGCGCTTGCGTCAGAGAAGTACGAGCGGTTCACTGAGTTTAAGGATATCGGAATCAAAACGGGAATCTCTACAGGCGACTTCGATTCAAAGGACGAATATCTCGGAGACAACGACATCATCGTTGCGACATCAGAGAAAGCTGACTCGCTACTCCGCAACGAGACGCAGTGGATCCATGATCTGACCACGATCGTGATCGATGAGATTCATCTGCTCGATTCAAAGGATCGCGGTCCAACGCTCGAGGTTACGATTGCGAAACTGCGCCGGATCAATCCGGATATCCACATCATCGCTCTTTCTGCAACTGTTGGCAATGCGCACGAGATTGCTGACTGGCTCGATGCCGAATGCATATTATCAGAATGGCGACCTGTTGATCTGCGAGAAGGCGTGCTTCTTGATGATACCATCCATTTCACAGGTTATGAGGTCGATTTCTCACGTAACCATCATGACACTATCATAGCGCTCGTCCTTGATACGCTGCAAAGCGGAGGGCAGTGTCTGATATTTGATAGCAGCCGCAGAAATGCGGTAAGTACAGCAGTACGCGTGAGTAAAGCATTGAAACCGTCAAAGGATTCGCATCTGGCTGGTCTTGCAGACACGGTCAGGGAGGCAGATACCGATGCCGCACAGAAACTTGCTGACTGCATCGAATGCGGAGCCGCATTCCACCATGCAGGTCTCACCTCAGAGCACAGAAAGATCGTTGAGAAGGGTTTTCGGGATAACATAATAAAGGTGATCGCATGCACGCCAACACTCGCTTTCGGGCTCAATCTTCCGGCAAGAAGGGTGATAATCAAGAGTTACCGCAGATACGATCCGAATTACGGGATGGAACCGATACCGGTACTTGAATACAAACAGATGGCAGGAAGAGCCGGACGCCCGCATCTCGATCCTTATGGCGAATGCATCCTGATCGCAAAATCATATCCTGAACTGGAGAGTCTGCTCGACCATTATGTAGCGTCCGATCCGGAATCGATCGAGTCAAAACTCGGAACAGTTGGTGCGCTCCGCAGCCATATCCTCTCTGTTATCACCGGGAGGTTCGGAGAATCGTACGGTGAACTGATGGATTTCCTGCAATTGACATTCTTTGCGAGACAGCAGGAAACCAGATATCTGCACGGGATCGTCGAAAGCGTTCTCGATTTTCTTTTTGAAAACAAGATGATCACCAGGTCTGATGGATCGCTCATGCCAACATCTCTTGGCAGACTGGTTTCGCGGCTGTATCTCGATCCATTGGGCGCATCGATCATCATCAGTGGGCTTGAGTCCCGTGATGATGCGAGCGATCTCACGCTGCTTCATCTGGTATGCAGGACGCCGGATATCCGCAAACTCTACCTCCGCAGAAAGGATTATGACTGGATTCCCAACTTTGCATCTGAGATGCAAGACGAGTTCACAGCGGTTCCAGACGAGTTTGATTCGGGATATGAGTGGTTTCTTGGCGAGGTAAAGACCGCTGCCCTTCTTCTCGACTGGATATCTGAACGGCCGGATAAGGATATCGAGATGAAATTTGGCACCGGCGGCGGAGATATCCGGGGCATTGCAGATACAGCGCAGTGGATCATGTATGCGACCGCACAGTTATCCAGGCACATCAGAAGTCTGCATGCAAAGAGAGCAAGAGAACTTACAGAATGTCTGAAATACGGAGTGAAATCAGAACTCCTTCCGCTCACTTCAGTTCGCGGCATCGGCAGGGTACGGGCAAGACGGCTGTATGACGCCGGATATACCACACCAGAATCGCTTGTTACGGCTGGAGAGCGGAGGATCGGTGCGATCATCGGACCAAAGATCGCGCAAAATGCGATCAGAGAGATTGAGACTGGCCGTACATACGGTCAGGTCTGATCTCATCCATCAAGCATTACAAAATCGAGATGAGCAGTCCCTTTCCTCGTCCAGTAACCGCATCTAGAGCATATCTGTATATCTACAACCAGTTCCAGTTCAGAGTTACATTCTGGACATCTGTTCAACATTCCCATGATATCTCTCCTGTGAATAGAAGTGCGCAGCCCAGATGTATCGGGCTGCGCCCACGCAATTCCCCATTACAAAACCCACGCGAACGGATTTCTGATGCTAAAAACACTCGTGGTAATAACTATGTTGGACGTGACACCAATATATACGTGGTTGTGAACAGAATATCACAGCAATGCCACGATCGTGTCACAAATCGTGACACCGGTGATAATATGCCAATCAGTCATTCATACTCCATAGAATATGATAAATTTGCACATTCCGGTGGCACGTAATCCAGAACTGTGCCGCGTGCCTCGTTAATCCTCATCGTTTGTACGAGGTCTTCGTATCTTCCTCTGAACAGTCCATTCGCTATCAATGCCGCGCCCTGCGCCGATTTTTTTGCGATCTTAACTCCGGAGAATCCTTTTAACAATCGAACAGGTGCAATCACACCCAACCGTTCAATCAACTCGTCTCTAATCTCCGGAATCCCTGATAATCTACCTGAAAGCAAGACTTCTTCTGGTGTCAGCGAGGCTGTGAGTGCGAGCACATTCTTGATCGCACCCTCAGAGAGCGCGCACCGCGCATCATCGTATCTGGCGATATCCTCTGGCATGATATCATCACCAGCAAGCGAGCGCGCCCCTCTACCGATCATGAACTCCTTCTCGAATCCGCGGATGAGATATGCAAGTTCGGCATCCATCGCACCCATCGAAAGAAACCCGATACCGCCGCTGCTTCCACCGATCCCGTCCACGATCATTCCAGCATCCACAGCAATAGCAGCAGTATGTGCGAATCCGATCTCCAGTAATATGAATGATGTCTGGTCGTAATCGATCCCGGATCTGAGCGCCTGATCCCGGATACCGAGCGCGCATGAACACAACTTATCAGGAGTGCCCATATCGATTCTGTTGATCTTCCGGTAGGAGGGAACCGTTGGCAGGTGTATGACCCCTGGAATGAAGCAGACCGGAAGATCGTGCTTCTTCAATATCTCGATGCACCTCCGCATCCCAAGTATCGATCGTTTATCGTCAGTTCTTACAAGCGACATCAGAAAGATATCTCTGTCTGTTATATCAGAGATTCTTTTGAGAGGGATTCCATACCCTGAAGGTCCGACGATTAAGTCCGGATCGATGTTCAGCACATCAATGACCGATTCCGGATTCGATGCGATCTCTTTCGTTGGTATCGATACGTCAAGGATGATACGTTCATCATCCAGTCCAAAGAGATCGAAACTCTTTGTACCAGGGTCGATTCCGATAACGCGGGGCATGAGAATGAGATGATGACCGACTCCACTATTAAGTATTATGGAATCACTGATATCATCAGATGAAGCGTATAGATGTTATCAAGACGATCGTGGGAGAACTGACAGACGAACTCGTGATATGCAATCTTGGATATCCGAGCAGAGAGCTGTACGCATTACAAGATAAAGAAACGCATTTCTACATGCTTGGTTCGATGGGGCTCGCATCATCGATCGGGCTCGGTCTGGCACTGGCGCAGCCGCGGAAGGTTGTGGTTCTTGATGGCGATGGCTCGCTTCTGATGAATCTCGGATCGCTTGCAACGATCGCAAACCATGCGCCTGAAAACTACCTGCTCGCCATTCTGGATAACCGGTGCTATGGATCGACTGGATGCCAGTTGACAGCCACAGCAGAGGCAGTAGATCTGGCAGCGATTGCCTCTGGCGCAGGTGTGCGTGAGGTCAGAAGAGCATCGACTGCGGAAGAGGTGCGATCAGGTGTGCATGGATCAGGTGTGCTGATCGTAACTATGGACGCTGGAAATGCGGATGTGCCGATCATCGATATCGAGCCGGTGGAGATTAAGGGTAGATTGATGCGTGAGATATCGAAAAGAATTAATACCACCCAGATCAACGAATAACACTGAGGATGTAACATGGTACAGATATATTATGATAAGGATGCAGACCTTGGCGCTCTCACAGATAAGACGATCGCTGTGATCGGATACGGGAATCAGGGTCGTGCACAGGCACAGAATCTCAAGGATTCCGGATTAAATGTGATTGTCGGACTCAGGAAGGGCACGAAATCGTGGACACTGGTAGAAGAGGATGGCTTAAAAGTGGCGACGGTAGAAGAAGCATCTGCAGAGGCAGATATCATCCAGATCCTCATTCCTGATGAGGTGCAGCCAGAGGTATACACAAATGCTATCGAGCCAGGAATTGAGCCAGGCAATGCGATCGTATTCTCACACGGATTCAATATTCATTTCAATCAGATTGTACCACCGGATGACATCGATGTGTTCATGGTCGCACCAAAGGCTCCCGGACATACGGTTCGAACGATGTTCGTCGAAGGACATGGCGTTCCAGGACTGCTCGCTGTCTACAGGGACGCGACAGGAGATGCAAAAGAGATCGGGCTTGCTTATGCAAAAGGAATCGGATGCACAAAAGCTGGTGTCATCGAGACCACGTTCAAGGAAGAGACCGAGACCGATCTATTCGGAGAGCAGGTGGATCTATGCGGCGGAGTTACGTGCATGATCAAGACCGCATTCGAGACCCTTGTCGAGGCAGGATACCAGCCAGAGATCGCTTATTTCGAGACGCTGCATGAACTGAAACTGATCGTTGATCTGATTCACGAAGGCGGGCTCTCAAGGATGTGGCGTTCGGTCTCCAACACTGCGGAATACGGAGGACTGACTGTTGGTCCCAGGATCATCAACGAGTATTCGCGCGATGCGATGTACGAAGCACTGGAAAAAATCCAATCCGGTGAGTTTGCACGAGAATGGGTTCTTGAAAGCCGTGCAGGACGCCCTGTCTTAAATGCGCTCGAACGAAACGAGAAGGAACATCCGATCGAGAAGATTGGGTCTGAACTTCGTGCGATGATGCCGTGGCTCGAACCCTGAATGGTTAACATGAGATGAAACGTTGGTGAAACGATCACCAACGTTTATTATCTATCTGTGGGGGTTATATGAACAGGAAAGAGAATATTATATTTATATTTATTGTATTTATATTGCTTGGATTGGCAGGGTCAGGATGTGTCGAAAAGGAAGATCCCGTATCTGCAACCGTCCGGACATATCTGGAAGCGAAGAATACAAGCGATTATAGAACCGCAGCGCAGGTCGTCTCCGATAAGTATCAGTCACAAGGATATATAATGATGACATGGGATCGGGTAGAAAAGGTGCAAGACAAGGAAATACGCAATATAGAGTTGACGCAGAATGTTTCTGGTAATGTGGCTGTGGTGATTGCGAATTACACTGAGATCGAATACGATTCGGATGCGCATAATAAGATCGGTGAGCAGAACCTGACCCAGTACTTCAAACTCGAGAACATGGATGGGATATGGATGATAACCGGGATCTCATCAACACCTCTGCCTCCACCTGTCGCAACAGGAACGGTCAAGAAGACCCCTCTCGATCAACTCAGCGACAATGCAATCTATATTCTGCCTGCGGCGCTCGCTATGCTCGCAATCGGCATCGTTCTCGACCGCAGAGAGAAAGCGCAGCGCACCGGCACCGGTCAGAAAACTGTCCCGGTACAGACCGCACAGCTCTCGCGATTTGTCAGATGCGTGCCCTCGCAGATGAGAGCCGGCACATCCGGCACGATCGATGTATGGATCAAGAATTTCAGCCAGCAGCCATACCAGAGCGTTGTGGTAACCGGTACATTCCATGAGTACATCCGTGTAAAGAATAAAAAGCTTAAATTCGGCACGGTTGAGCCAGGACAGGTCGCAAAACAGACATGGAAGATCGTGCCTGCCTCACCAGGGAGATATCCGGTCAATGAGGTGACCGTTGCATTTACGTTTGGCGGGAAAAGATATGCAGGCGCGCTTGATCCAGTATGGATACAGGTAGCATAGTGTTACACCACCTCCATCTTCTTGATATCGATCAGTTCCGCAAGCGCATAAGTCCGGATCGGTATAGCCTGTTCCTGCACCGCTGCCATCGGATTTGTCCCACCGATCGCAACGATACCGATGTGATCGCGCTCAATCGGAACACCGAGTACATCGGTGTTCGGATCACTCACCCAGAGAATGCCGTTAAAATTAGCCGCTTTTAATCGATCAAGCACATCCTCGACCCTCTCGCGTGCGTACATGGGCGCAATCCTCGCGTTTGCGAGGATCTTGCCAGATCCTGTCGCAACAACATCTGTTACTGATGTCAGGTCCTGTGACATAAGCACATCAATCGGATCGATTGTCGTGCTGTCGTAAGTTAAAATATCGGTAAATCGTACAGGAACTCCGTTTTCGATCTGCACAATACCCCCGAATATCGGTCGCACAGGAACTCCACACTTGAGTAAAACACCGTCGATCGTGATGCTGCATGGTGTTACGATCGCGCACTCGTGCTCATCCAGCGATACGTCCCCGAACGAGGATTGATCTCTCACCACCAGCATGTACGATCCGACTGCGAGTCCGCTGTGCATCACCTCCTTGAAGATGGACAGCGCATCCTCGAGATCGGATTCTCTTATGATCGATACATTGGCTGCAATCATGCCTTTCTCTTCGACCGGATCGAACGTCGTCTGGTACATCATATTCTCGATCCTCGAGATTGCAAAGATGATGGGTCTGGTTACCGGAGTCATGGTTTGAGGTACCCGTCCTCTCTCACACACTTGAGCAGATCAATCACCGAAAATGCGGCTCTTGTGATACCCATGCTCCTGGCAACGGCATCAGTTCCAACGAGATACAAATCTTTTACCGGGGTTCGCACACCAGGGATGTAGCCCTCGATGCTAACAGAAGCCTTTTCAGGGATTGTAACCTGATAATGAGTCATTTCGATGTACTTTTCAATGTCCGGGAATACCCTGTGTATGGTCTCCCATGCCCTGCGTTTTTCAGACTTCACCGAGTCCTTCACGGCAAACATGAAACCAACGAGCTGCTTACCTTTCGGAGCAATGGTATGCGAGTAATTGCTGATCGGCATCGCCCAGTATGCCTTCTCCTTAAACCATATCTCAGAGCCGATATAATCGAATTCCTTCAGTTGCTTTGAGAGTCCGAGCCAGATGCAGAGACCCCTCGCCTGATCGATTCTTCTGAGATCACGCAGATAATCGGCAGGAAGGTCAGTTATCATCGAAGGGAGATCCTTTGCAAACCCTGAGTGAACGATGGTGTCTGCACGGTATGATTCATCATCGGTGGATACACCATACGCCTTTCCCCCGTCTGTCAGAATCTGTTTGACGCATGTATCTGTTCTGATCTCGACGTTATCAGGTAGCGAATGTAACACAGAACCGAGCAGCGTTTTGAGCCCTCCTCTTGGGTATGCCTGCGCAGAAGCGGTTTTGTTGGTGACCAGTCTGCCAAGTGATGTTATATTTGTTATCTGCTCTGCCAGCTGATCTGTGATGGTCTGATCCTGTGTCTCGTACATCACACTGTCCCGCACAAAGCTGCTGCCTTCGAGAATACGGTAAATCGATGTCTCTTTCATCGATTTTCCGGAAAGGAAATATGAGATCGTATCAACAAAGTTGTATGTATCCTCTGATAGATTATGCGGTAGACGTGAGTATACCGATTCCTTTGACATATCGATTCCGAAGGTGAATAGCGTCAGTGCCCTTGTCAGCGCCTGAGAGAGCATCAGCCGGTCCTTCTTCGGGAGCACATCGAATGTCACGAATTCACGCAGATTCGATGGGATGGGTTTGATCCCATCAGATGTTCTGCTGTAATAGGTGCCGTAATCTATAAAAGCAGGAATGTAATCAAAATATCTATCCATCAGCACACGAAGCGGACCTTTTTGCAAATGTGTTATTGCATGGGGACCGGTATCGACCTGAAAACCATCGACACGATAACTATTACAATTCCCTCCGAGATATTTCCTTTTTTCAAGAACGAGTACCTTTTTTCCATGCTTGCCAAGTACGAGCGCTGATAACAACCCGCTGATCCCGCCACCAACCACGATCACATCATACATCTGAGTTCACTCTCCTGATATACAGTTCGCCAAATAACTCTGGTTGCTCCAGCCATATCTGCTTCCTGGTTGCCATGAACAATAATGATACGTATGTGATGATCTTATCGGTACTGCGATCCAGCAACTCGCTCAGTGTTATAACATTCTCGTCCTTGAATTTTTCGTGCAAAACCATCTGCAACTCCGAAATCTTCTCTTCGATGTTCTCTTCGTGCGCGATGTTAAGAACGTCATCGTTTGTAGTTACTCTTTCTTCTTCCTTTTTCTTCCTTCGCATTCTTCGCGATTCTACCTTTTCAGCCTTTTTTAACTCAGATATTAACTCATCAAGTGTTACCGGTCGTTTCGACCGCCTGCGTATCTGTGGCTCAGGTATCGGATACTCCTCGATATCAAAGTGATCAAGCTCCTCTTTTTCTTCCTCCACGCCTTCTTTTTCTTCGGTTATGGCATTAGCCTTCATTCGAAGAAGGATTGCAGCGTAATGGAGCGTCCGTCCGAAATAACGAATATCTGACTGGTCCTTTTCAAGCTGCTCCAGAAATTTGTCTGTGACCTCGATGATATCGATGTTCCATGGATCGATCTCATGATCCTTTGCAAGGCGCACCAGAATCTCAACCGGATCGTCTGATATATCCGACATCATGATATATCTGGAGGATGTCGATGTAAATGTTGACGTTTACGCAATCTCCCGATGAGTGTGGGTTGTTGCGCGATTGGCTACCATCGACGGAATGCGGGTTCGATACCAATCATTATATGCATCCGGACTCAATCATTCACCGATGCAACTGATCATCAACGGTCTCGTAATCGGCAGCATCATCGCTCTCACCGCTATCGGTTTATCGATGATCTACAAGACCTTGAACTTCGTGAACTTCGCGCACGGGGATTTTGTTGCGTTTGCAGCATACATCGCATTCTTTGTGAATACGTCGCTCGGTGTGCATCTCGCACCTGCTTTCCTCATCTCGATACTTGCAACCATACTACTCGGCGTCTTCATGGAGAAGGTTGTATGGCTGCCGATGAGGCGGAAAAACGCAACTCGAACGACACTCATCATAATCTCGATCGGGCTTGCGCTGGTTTTGCGAAACATCCTCATATTCGTCTGGGGCGGCGGTACAAAAAACTACAACATCCCTGTACGGCAGGGATTTAGCTTTTTTGGAGCTACAATCACCCCAAATCAAATTCTGGTTATAATAACAGCATTTCTCTTGATGTTCCTCCTGCATTACCTGCTGTCAAGAACAAAGATCGGAAAAGCGATGCGTGCACTCTCTGACAACATCGATCTCGCCCGTATATCAGGAATCGACGTGGATAAGGTGGTCCTCTGGACATGGGTGATCGGGCTCGGGCTTGCTGCGACAGGTGGTGTTCTGTACGGGCTCGTTACAGCGATCAGACCGAGCATGGGCTGGTATCTTCTGCTCCCGATGTTCGCTGCGATCATACTCGGCGGAATCGGGAATCCTTATGGTACGATAGCGGGCGGGATGATCATCGGATTGTCGCAGGAACTCAGCACGGCAGTTCTCCCCACAGAGTACAAGTTTGCGGTCAGTTTCGTTGTGATGACCGCGGTGCTGCTGGTCAAGCCAGAAGGGATTTTTGGTGGTGCGAAATGATCGAATACATCGATATGATACTCCCATATCTCACAACAATCCTTCTGGTCTCATCGATCTATGCGATCTTTGCACTGGGGCTAAATCTTGAATGGGGTTTTACAGGACTCATAAACTTTGGACACGTAGCATTTCTTGCAATCGGAGCGTATACAACCGTAATGCTCAATATGAGCGGATATTCTTTGATTTTATCAGTCATTGCAGGCATCGCGCTGGCTGGATTCTTTGGATTTCTGCTCGGAATTCCCACTCTCCGCTTAAGGGAGGATTATCTTGCGATCGTTACAATCGGCTTTTCCGAGGTGTTGAGATTCATTCTTTTGAACGAAGAATGGCTTACAAGAGGTTCATTCGGAATTCATGGGTTTGAGCGACCGTTTCAGGATGTGATCCCCTACCAATATTATAATATTTTTTTACTACTATTGTTTGTGGCGATACTGGGAATTATCTATTTCTCTCTTGAAAAACTGATACATTCACCTTATGGCAGGGTCTTAAAATCGATTCGTGAGGATGAATCCGTTCCATCTGCGCTTGGAAAGAATGTCTTTTCGTATAAACTCCAGTCACTCATCATCGGATCCGCAATAGCAGGACTTGCAGGCGCAATGCTTGCGTTCTATCTGCAGTACATCAATCCATTCACATTCAAGCCGATCGAGACGTTCAATGCATGGATCATCGTGATTCTTGGCGGAACTGCGAGTAACAAGGGAACGGTCGTCGGCGCTCTTATTCTCTGGACTTTTTTCAGCGGAACAAGGTTTATTGAGGAGTACGTCCCATTTGAATCTCACCAGATGGGCGCGTTCCGGATGATCATAATCGGGCTATTGTTGATGCTTCTCATGATGCACAAACCGGAAGGAATATTTGGTGAGAGGGAGGAACTTGCATTATCTGACTGATCAGGTGGTTAAATTGGATATACTCTCTGTGCGAAATCTGAAAAAGCATTTCGGCGGCGTGAAAGCGGTTGATGGTTGTTCGCTTAAGATCGATGCCGGGACGGTCGTCGGACTGATCGGTCCGAACGGCGCTGGAAAGACCACGATGTTCAAGCTGATCAGTGGTTTTGAGGGAGGCAGTGGTGAGATCATGTTTAAGGGAAGACGAATTGATAAGCTCCCTCCATTTAAGATTGCACGATGCGGCATGGTCAGAACGTTTCAGATACCGCACGCTCTTACGAAGATGACTGTTCTTGAAAACCTGATGCTTGCGCCAAATATCCAGTGCGGTGAGCAGATATGGAATATCTGGCTTCGCCGGAAAAAGATAAAAGAACAGGAGAAACTGATAAAAGATAAATCCCAGAAGATTTTAGAGTTTTTTGAGATATTGCATCTTGAGGATGAGTATGCAGGTGCGCTCTCAGGTGGACAGAAGAAGCTCCTGGAGATGGCACGGGCTATGATGATCGATCCGTCATTGATGATGCTTGATGAACCGTTTGCAGGCGTGAATCCGACGCTTGCACGGAAGATTTCCGGATATATCGAGGAACTGCGAGAGAGTGGCATGACATTTCTCATAATCGAGCACGACATTCCGGCAATAACGAAGATCAGCGATAAGATCATCGTTATGAATGAAGGGAAGATCATGGCAGAAGGCGTTCCTGAAGAGATAAAACAGAGGCAGGATGTGCTGGATGTGTATCTGGGAGGAGAGGGATGAAGATTCTGGAGGTGTGTGATGTTGTATCCGGGTATTCTGATCTTGACATACTCCACGGCATATCGATGTACATCGAATCCGGCGAGATCGTATCCATCATCGGACCGAACGGATCAGGCAAATCCACGCTTATGAAAACAATCTTCGGGCTTCTTCACGTGAGAAGCGGGAAGATCATCTTCAAGGGCGATGATATATCAGGAATCAATCCTGATACGATCGTCAGAAAGGGAATGAGCTATGTTCCACAGGAAAAAGAGTTTTTTCCGTCCCTTACCGTCCTTGAGAATCTTGAGATGGGTGCGTTCATACGCGATGACGATATCTCTCTAAGTCTGGAGCGGGTGTATGGGATCTTTCCGGTTCTCGAGGAGATGCG
>PIXW01000245.1 GCA_003601535.1 ANME-2 cluster archaeon | reverse complement strand
TTTTGAGATTCCCGCGGATGCGGTGGCGATCGAGCGTGAGGTCGTTCTCGGCGGAAGAGCCGTGGATGTGATCGAGGTGGACGATGCGATGCTGGTTATCGCGCGGTGAACAAACAGGAAATATAGATTGTTTCAAATGATGCGGAAGGCGATATTAAATACCTGCGCACATATATCAGTCTGATGATCCGGTCCGATGATCCGCAGATTCAACGAAAACTGATAGAGATACTGCATGTAATCGATGAGCGCGGCAGCGCTGTCGGAGCGAGGATCATCTCAGACATCCTGCAGGAGAGGGGCTACCCGCTCGGAGAACGTGGCGTCAGATATCACCTGCGGATACTCGATGAGCGGGGGCTGACCAGAAGGCAGGGATATGCTGGTAGAGTCATCACCGAACTCGGAAAAAAAGAACTTGAGGACGCGCTGGTTCGCGATCGCATCGGTTTTGTGCTCACACGGATCGAGGATATGATCTACCGGACAGAGTTCGATCCGGTATCGAAAAAAGGAAGACTGATCGTCAATCGTTCGATTATCAGGCGTGAGGATCTCGATGATGCGCTTGAGCTCCTTCGATATCTGGAGCAGTCAGAGTACGGCATGGGATGCAGAACCAGGTTAATCGAAGACTGCGTTCAGGATAGCCATATCGAGATTGCCACGATCTGCAGCATCACCTGTGATGGAATTCTTCTGAATGCTGGTATTCCGGTCAACACCAGATATGGTGGAGTGTTGCGGATCGAGGATGGTTGTGTTGTGCAGTATACCGATTTGACCGCCTACACCGGCACATCCATCGATCCGATGAAGATATTTCTTTCACGGAAGATGACATCAGTGCTGGATATCGTTGGGACCGGGTCCGGAGTTGCGCTTGCGAATATCAGGGAGGTTCCTGCATCATCACAGAACGCATCACCAAAAATTCTGGATCTTGCGGTTGAAACCGGAATCATCAACCGCTATGAGATCGGGGAGACTGATATTCTTGGCGTACCCATCGATGCTGGTATGGCTGGAATCTCCATAATGGCAGGGCTTAACGCCATCGCAGCCATTCAGGAAGCAGGAATCGAGGTGGTGGTCGAGCCGATCGCTGCGATGATGGATTATTCGGAGTTCTGCACAGACAGTATGCATCACTCTTGAGCGTGGTCGATCACCTGAAACATTCAGCAGCAGAGATCACCAGCCATATCGCATGCGATCTTCGCATTCATCAGCAGATCATCGACCGTGTTGATCAGTGTTCCGAGTCTCGGTGCCGATACCTCGATGGTCAGTGACGTGTCGGTGCTGTGCATCAACATGTTCGAAAGGTTGTCCGGAGCAAGTGTTCTTTCGATCACCGGTGCGTTCTTGCATGCAATAGTAATTATTCCCTGATATCTTGAATTCACCATGGTACCTCCTTTTTTCCGAGTTTGTATCCGATTATATTGGTAATCAGATGCATGATCGGAGTGATAATCAATACTGTTATCACAATTTCTGCAGTAAAGTTCGAAACAAACCATTCCCGCTCAAAAAGATATGTCAGCATCCATGCTCCTGCCACAAAGTCCAGCTGGTCCGCGATCGGGAATGGAGCTCCGCGTGCAAGTCCGATTCTTCGTTTCACAAAACTCATCCCGAGATCTCCAAGCAATGATCCGATCGAGAGACAGAAAACCGCTTTCACGTCAAACACCGGGAAAAACGGAAAATATGGTGCGATTATCATCTGAATCAAACCGACCATGATACCTGCCGCAGTACCGGCAAGAAAACCAATGTATGTCTTCCCATCGCCGAATATCCGCCTACCATCGATGAAATTCCTGCCGAAATCGATTACAGTACCCTGTCCGAAGGTTGCCGCGCACGGGTTCGGCAGATACGCTGGCAGCATCAACCAGAGAGCAGTGAGGATGATATCGAACACGATAATGATATCACCTTTTAACCATATTAACGATCTGGCAACGTTAAATATCAATCAGCACAGAATACCTGCGCATGGCAGTCATAAACTATCTAACTCTGGATGATGTATCCACAGCCGGAAAGACCGTGCTTGTGAGGGTTGATCTGAACTCTCCAATGTCTCCGGATGGGTTAATTCTGGATGATTCTCGATTTAAAAGCCATTTACCAACCTTAAACGATCTAATCGATTCAAAGGTTGTACTGCTCGCGCACCAGAGCAGACCCGGGAAGAGAGATTTTACAACCATGAAAGCACACGCGCAGCGATTGCAGCGTCTGTGCAAGCGAACGGTCACCTACGTGGATGATATCTTTGGATCGCATGCAATAGATGCGATTGAATCAATGGAAAATGGCGATATCATCCTGCTTGAAAATGTGCGGTTTTATTCAGAGGAGAGTCTGTCCAGATCTCCTGCCGAGCATGCAAACAGTATTATGGTGAAGAGTCTCTCATCACACGCAGATATATTTGTGAACGACGCATTTGCGGTCTCGCATCGATCGCATCTGTCTGTTGTCGGATTTACCGCGGTTCTGCCATCGGTTGCAGGAAGGTTGATGGAAAAGGAGATCAAATCGCTGAGCAGAGGATTTTCAAAAGAAGGAACTGTGTTCGTACTCGGCGGGATTAAAGCAAACGATTCGATCGATGTTATCGAAAACGTTGCCGCGCGTGATGAAGTGGAGGCGATCATAGTCACAGGACTGGTTGCAAATGTATTTCTAGCAGCAAATGGTATTGATATAGGCAGGAACAATCTCGATTTTATCAATTCGATCGGCTGCGCCATGGAGGTTGACCGGGCACGCAAACTGCTTGCAAAGTACGGCGATAAGATCAAGATGCCTGTTGATCTTGCATGTGCCGATCGAGATGACTCTGGCAAGCGCGTGGAGGTATCGGTATCCGAACTGCCGACCGATCTGTCGATCAAGGATATCGGAATCGATACGATCGTTTCATTTTCAGAGATAATCAGTAATGCAGAGACCGTGATCATGAATGGACCTGCCGGCGTCTTCGAAAAGGATGCTTTTGCGCTCGGCACAAGAGAACTCCTCCTCGCAGCAACCAAATCCAAATTTTCGATCGTCGGGGGCGGGCATATCGCGGCAGAGGTGCACACTCTCGGCATCGAGTCGATGATTTCGCATATCAGCACAGGTGGTGGTGCTTGCATTGATTTTCTTTCCGGACGCACGCTTCCTGGTATCGAAGCGCTGACACAGGCATGCAAGCGATTTTAAAACAACCTTTTCACAAAAGGTTGATGTCTTCGG
>PIXW01000244.1 GCA_003601535.1 ANME-2 cluster archaeon | reverse complement strand
GGAGAAAATGATATAACCTCTTGCACAGATGTTTCGTTGATGCCGAGGTAGCCAAGCGGACTACGGCGCCGGTCTTGAAAACCGGTGGTGCATGTCACCGCGTGAGTTCGAATCTCACCCTCGGCGTTTGTTATGAACCTAAGCGCATACACCGTTCCGGACATCCCGCTGATTCAGAAAGGGGACGACTTAGCAGAGATCATCTGCGAACGAACTGTATTGCACGATCATGATATCATCGCTATCGCGTCCACGATTGTAGCAAAGGCAGAGGGCAGAATCATTGAATTGCAGGATATCTCGCCGTCTGAGCATGCGATATCAATCGCAGAATGCAATTGCAGCGATCCGAGATTCGTTCAGATGGTTCTCGATGAGAGCGAGGAGATCCTTCTGGAGTCTCCGTTTCTTCTCGTAAAGACACGAAACGGAAATATCTGTGTGAATGCCGGTATCGATGGATCGAATATCGACAGGGGTCATGTTGTGCTGCTGCCAGAGAATTCTGATCAGAGCGCAAAAAATATCAGAGATGAGATATTCTCAATAACAGATAAGAAAGTTAGCGTGATCGTAACCGATACCAATGGGCGTGCGTTTCGTGACGGACAGACCGGTGTTGCAATCGGAATCTCCGGAATAAGACCGACCAGAGACTGGCGTGGATCCTGCGATCTATTTGGTAATGTGCTCGAGGTGGCAAACGAGGCGATCGTGGATGAGCTTGCCGGTGCTGCAAATCTCCTCTTTGGCGAGGCTTGTGATGGAACACCAGTTGTGATCATCAGTGGACTCGATTTTTACGCTGAAGAGGATGGGATAGGGCGCATGTACTTCCCTGAATCAGAGGACGTGATCAGAAGCGCGCTTATGCAAACCCGACATGGAGATGCTGCGATTTGAATGCAGGAGGGTCGTTCAAAAGGCCGGCTGCACCTAACTTGACCCAACCACATGCATCCGCTGCTCTTCCTGCCCTCGCCATGTCCTATCCGTCGCAGTCCTGATCATGATCCTGTGCGCAGCAACTTCTGCTTTCCTTTTTGCATCGAACGCATCCGCACCTGTGGCAAGCGCAATACCCATCCGCTCCTCCACGATCCACCCACTATGGTACGCAAGCGGCTTTCCAAACAGATTGATAGTGACCCCCTGCACAGCCATCGCATCAAAGAGACCTTTGTACTCAGGATCGAAACCTTGCGCTGGCGATATGATCGCATGGGATGCTGCAGGCGCAATCGGATCAAATACCCGGTATCCACCTTCGATGCGCCGTGCCGGAATCGGAAGTCCGGCGATCGCACGGACGTGCAAGCCCCCTTCATTGAAGCCTGATATGTGCGAGATATACGTAACCATCCCTGTATCGTGTGGGCGGGGTGCGCATTCGTTGCCATACACCTCGACTTTGCCATCATTTACACGAACGAAGAGTTCGCATCCAAAGACGCCGACTCCACCCAGTTCACTGGTGATCCTCTTTGCCGCATCGTAAATCTTTCTTTCCGCCTCTTTTGCGAGTTCAGGATCTTTTTCAATGGATCTTCCGATCTCATTCACATTATACGGGAGATATTCCTCGATATTCGGGCTCTGCCACGATGAATGATAATCACCATCGATCTGGTAGTGCCCGATCGGCTTTGGAAAGGTGGTAACAATGTTTTCGCCGTCCTCGTCCAGATGCCTGACCGCAAGTTCGGTGACCTCGGTATCAAATGGTATGTACTCCTCGATGATCGCACGTTCACCTGAGCCGCGGGTCTCATACCTGGCAGCATTCATTGCCAGTTCGATATCCTCTCTCTTTTCGATGAAATACGAACCCTTGCCACTGCTTGACATGATCGCCTTGGAAATGCATGGATAACCGATCTTCTCGACCGCATCCGTAAACTCAGAGAGATCATCTGTGCGTGTGTATGTGTACCTACCTGTTTTAACACCCGATCTTACGATCAACTCTCTGATACGCTCCCTGTTCATCGCAGCATGGGTTGCGCGTGCATTCGGTGTGACCAGATATCCATCTTCTTCGAACTCGTTGAGAATATCGAGATCGATCGCCTCGATCTCCGGTATGATGATGTCAGGGTCTTCCCGATCCACGATCGACCGCATCGCATTCGCATCCATCATGTTAACAGTGTATGATCTGTGTGCAACCTGCTGTGCTGGTGCTCGCTCGTATCGATCCACGGCGATCACCTCCATACCGAGACGCTGCGCTTCTATCGCGATCTCCTTTCCGAGTTCACCCGCACCGAATAAGAGAAGTTTAAGCGAATTCTTTTCGAGTGGGGCTGCCAGGATGTCAAGTTTCTTCATAGTGTCCTGCTCCTGATGTTTGGGTTATTATTGGTTGCAAGGTATTTATCTGTTCTGGTGTATAAAGCGCGATTTCTGCTGGGACGTGATCTGCGGAATATAAGATCAATAGATTACAGCATTGGTCGGATTTATTGTAACCTCCATCAAACAATACCCAATAACATGGTAAACACCACAGAGATACATCACAGGATCATGATCATCTCTATGATCGCGATCACTATCGGAGAACTGCTCATATTCCTTGGAAATATGAGTGCAGGGGTGGCGGTTCATATCATTAATCTGCAGGCGATCGTCGTCTCGATGTTCATACAAAGCAAGGAAACCGACCGGGTCGTGCTGGACAAGCAGATTCTCCAATCGTTGCTGCTGCTATTACTACTCAGAATCATCAACGTGTCGATGCCATTCTTCTTCACGATGACGCTGTACTGGTATCCATTGATCTACAGCCCGATGTTTATACCGATCTACCTGATTATCAGACATCAGAATATTTCGTTTGACGAGATCGGGATGAATACAAACGATCTATATTTTTATTTTAATCTTGCAATCCCTATTGCGCTGGGGCTTGCATGGATCGAGTATCATATCATCCATCCGGACTCTCTGATACCGGACATCAGGATCACGAACCTTATCACGCTCGCGATCATCATGATCGTGTTTGTGGGTCTGGTTGAGGAACTGATCTTTCGATCAATACTTCAGACAAGACTCCAGCAATCCATGGGAAGCTGGAAAGGTCTTCTTGCAGCAAGCATCTTATTCGGCATCATGCACTCCGGATACGGCATGGTTCATGAAATAATATTCACAACAATGGCAGGACTGCTCATAGGTTATGCATACCAGAAAACAGGAAGTTTGCCGTTTATAACGGCAATACATGGTATGATCAATGTTTTTCTGTTTGGACTGCTGCCTCACATATTATAGCACCATCAGTATCTTAAATGCAACAATTAGCGAGAAGACAAGAAGTAATGTGGCGCTGTGCATATTAAGCGTGCTCGATGCCCAGCTGTTCCACCACTTCGATTCGACAAGGATTTCAGCCATAGAGAGCGATATGATCAGAGAGATCGTTGCGAGCATACCACCTGATGTGATCTGTTCAATCGAAATGATATGCTGCCCGTTTACGAAGGTGATTACTGTTAACATGGTGATCAAAAAAAAGAAACGAGATTATCTCTTCCTCCGTCTCCCAAGCGCGACCAGCCCGACCAGCCCGATGCCGACAAGAGCGAGGGTCGGGAGTTCCGGGACCGGGGCTGTGAAGCCCACAACATCGTTTACGGTATCCAGACCGTCGGTGGTTGAATTGTATTTACCAAATTCATATACCGAAACTGACTCACAAGTCCATTGATCTAAAACAATGTCGTAGTAATTTAGATCTCCAGATATGTTAGTCCATATTTTGGTTACAGAAAGGTTGCCGTTCGCATCAGTACGCTTAAACTCCAAACATCCTGAAGGATCCTCACCTGGATTGAGAGTTCCATCAGCGAGCACTGGATTGTGCTGTATCCAGATCAAATAATATGTGTCTGAAATAAGACCTGCCGCCTTCACACAGACATCCTCACCTGGATAGAAGTTGTCATTCGGGGTGCCATTTTCGTAGCAGGACGTAACCGTCCCGAGTGCTGCTACGCTCACTGATAACGTTGATATAACAACCGCCATCATGATGATCAGAATAACCAGTCGATTGAGTCTCATCTCATCTCACCTCCGCCTCGAACGTGTGATCGCCAGGAGCCATACAATTGTGAGCATCGCAACTGCAGATACTGCTGTATATCCAGGCATTGTTCGCCTGGTCGATGACATTTTCATCGATTTTGCGGTCGCATTCTCAGTCTCAGCAGACAGCGTTGTGTTTTCTGTTACTGGCGTCGGTCCTGGTGGTGCGGTCGGCGTTGGCGTTGCAATTGCCGGACTTACAGTCGGAGTTTCGGCGGGTCCTGACGCTGATGCCTTGAACCAGCCTGGTGGGTATGTGCCGCCGCCCCCTCCACGATGGGTAGTGGTGGATGATGTGGATGTGGTGGATGATGCGACCGCGAAACTGCAGTTATGGTCATCTTCATCGTATATACCAAACTTTTCTCCACTATCCAGTACGATAGTATATGATCCGGCAGCATCACACGATTCCCATACCAACACCGGGGAACAACTACCATTTGCATCGGTGTGCACGATCTCTATGATCCCGGTCGGATCTTCAGTCAGGTTGAGTACTGTGCCATTGCTCATCGAACTGGTCTGTACCCAGATGAGGTAATACGCATCTCCTTGCAGCCCGGTTGCCATCATGCATATCTCACTTCCAGGATCGAATGCGGCATACTGCGCACCTGTTGAATTGCACGCAAATACAGTCTCCTGCGCTATCACGTTTGATGTTGACATTAGAATTAGCATTACTAATCCCATTTTTGTTGTCATATTTTTTCTATTCATGGTTATCTCCTGATGTATTGACATTTACAAGCAGTGCATGGCATCAACCCATCTATTTATAAACTTTTCGGTCTATTTGCCATCATATCTAGGAATTCAATGCCAAAATATTTCGCAACCAGGGGTAGGGTATTAAACAATAGCATCGCAGAATCGTGATCCTCTCAATGATTGCGATCATTATCCGGGAACTTCTCCTATTCACAGGAAACCTGATGGCTGGACTATCCGTTCACGTCATCAATCTGCAGATGATCATCATCTCGATGTTCATGAACGGCGATGATGGCTCCGTGCTGGACAGGCAGGTTCTCCAATCACTGTTCGCTGCTGTTGCAGCTTAGAATCATCGATGTGGCGATGCCGTACCCCTTCACTGTGGCGCTGTGCTGGTATGCAGGACTGCGTATATGTTATGCATACCAGAAAACAGGAAGTCTGCCGTTTATAACGGCAATACACGAAATGATCAATGTTTTTCTGTCCGGACTGCTGCCCCACCCACTTATAGTACCATCAGTATCTTGAATGCAACAATTAGCGAGAAGACGAGAAGTAATGGGGCGCTGTGCATATCAAGCGTGCTCGATGCCCAGCTGTTCCACCACTTCGATTCGGCAAGGATCTCAGCCATAGAGAGCGATATGATAAGAGAGATCGTTGCGAGCATGCCGCCTAATGCGATCTGTTCGACCGAGATATGCTGTCCGTTTACGAAGGTGATTACTGTTAACATTATTATTAAAAAGAAAGGAGATCATCTCTTCTTCCGTCTTCCAAGCGCGACCATCCCGACCAATCCGATGCTGACAAGAGCGAAGGTCGGAGATTCCGGGACGGGATTTACCGATGGAACAGTAACGGCTGGTCTGCTGCCGCCTTCATACGAATCAGATATTTCCATAGCATATGGTGTATTACATGTTATGTCACTCTGAGGCCAGACCACATATGTGAATGTGTGGGGACCTTCACTTGTGGCAGCCCAGGTAGCAGAACCAGTCGAAGCAAGGTCGATGTTAACATTGGCAGTGTCCTTACTCGTCCCATTAAGGGTTGCACGTAGATAGGTGGTGTCTAACGTCGTGTTGAAACTAATGGTATGTGGCACACCCGACTCGGAGTGCTGGCTGGTAGTCACAGTGACAGTATAGGTGCCACTCTCGCCAACAGCAATGTTTCGATCGAGGGGAGTGACATCTATACTATTGCCCGCACTCGCCGTTCCATCCATCGAGACCAGTAAAGCCGCTGCCAATACTGTTGTTATCATGCATCTTTTCGTGTTCATATAATACGTCTCCTTAATCTTTACGCGCAAAACGTCACTCTATTATAAAAACCTTTCAATTTTTTCATCGCATCGGATGACCATTTTAAAAATGCTATGCAGATACGCAATTTGTGTTTTTGTTTGGAGATTAGTCAACACCGCACCTCACTGTGTTGCGCTTAATTGATACGTCATTACTGCCGCGCATATCAACATCCTTT
>PIXW01000243.1 GCA_003601535.1 ANME-2 cluster archaeon | reverse complement strand
ATGTGAGTTCCACTTTCATACCAGCATCCACATCCTTAACCATCGTCAGTATACAGTCTCCAACCTTCAGATACCTGCTCATATCTTCGGTCTCGATTCGGCGTGGATACTGGGATATATGCAGCAGTCCTTCGTAAGGCGAGTTGATATCAACAATCCAGTTTGAATACGCAGTCTCGGTCACAATCCCTATCACACGGTCGCTTGCCTGTGGGATGTACTTGCCTGCAAGCGGGATCACGCTGATGTACCGTTCTCCTTTATTCACGAGCCCGTATACCGAAGCGCACACCTTACCCTCATGAATGTATGTGCCGCTGCCTGATGCTCTTATATTATCAGATAATACATCGCCTGGAACAGCAATATTCCTTTCCATATTATTACCTTTATCTTAAAAATTTGGTTTCCGCACTTCCCTTGGATATGCGATTCACAAGACCGTAAAAATCGAGTTGCATGCCTGCAGGAATCTTTACAACGCCAATCCACGACCCGTCAGCCTGCCATTCCTCTTTTAACACTTCGCCAAAACCTACAACCTCACCATAAGATTTTGCAGCATAATCTGCCGGAATTTTGACAGCGATCTCAACAGTATCGAACCTGATCGGAATGATCGGACGAATCGCTTTCATCGTCGTTTTCACCAGTTCGTCGATGCTCTTCATCGGATCAATATGAACACCAGCCTCCTCCATCGCCTTCTCGATTCTTGAAGGGGGGTGCGGCGCCTTTGTCTGTGGATTGAACGCACCCGATGCAATAACGCTCACGACCTGTCTGCGCTTATCCTCGATCAACTGCTTACGCTGCTCCTTTGTGAGATGCAGTTCTCCATGCTTCACGATGTGCTCGGCGATCGCATGGATATCGGTCGTCTCAAAGGTTTTTTCCACATCCTCCTTGCTCGGATGATCGCCACGACTCGCATTCTCAAACACATCCTCGACCGCAAGCATAGCAGATATATCCACATCATCCCCTTTACGGGAGCGTAATGCAAGTTCTGGGTCAACAAGCACCTCAAAGTGCTTGCCGCTGTGTTTCAATCGTGCTGTGATCGCGTTATCGAGCGTAACCATAACTAATCACTATCGTCCTTCGTCTCCTTCTCCCTAAACTCCTCGACGATCTCCTCGACGTATCTGGCAAGTTCATCCTTCCCTAGTTTTTTGAACTGCCGCTCAGCGAGTGTCACAATCCCGATCTCAAGCGTATCCACATCGAACTTGGCATCTGAAACCTGATACAGTGCCCGGAGTCCGAGACGGATTGCACCTCCCATATCGATATCATCTGCATACTCACGCTCAAATATCTCCATCACCTTCGCCCTGCCAGCACCGATTGCAGTCGCCTTGTATTCGAGCAGCGCACCGCTCGGATCGGTTTCGAATAGTCTTGGTCGGTGATCCTCCACGCCAGCGATCAGAAGAGCAGTGCCATAAGGACGGACGCCGCCAAACTGGGTATATGTCTGCTTGTGGTCACATATCCTCTTTGCAAGGGTTTCTATCCCGATTGCCTCATCATAATAGACCCGGTTGATCTGTGCCTCCACACGCGCACGATCGATCAGCGCACGTGCATCCGCAACCAGTCCTGATGTTGCTGCGCCGATGTGCTGATCGATCTGAAAAATCTTCTCGATTGATTCAGTCTCCAATAAATGGCTTGTGACTCGTTTATCAACCAGCAGTACAACGCAATCTTTTGTTTTCATCCCTATTGCAGTTGTGCCCCGTTTCACTGCCTCTCTGGCATATTCTACCTGAAAAAGCCTTCCATCCGGACTAAATACAGTTATCGCCCGATCATACCCCATCTGGGGTGCCATTTGCATTACTAATCATCTCCTATCGATCTTATTACATGATGAATTATGCGTGTGCGTATAAAAGGTTTTTCTGATATCTGTGAAAAACGATTTTTTCACAAAAAATCGAGTGAGCAATGCCCATCGGGAGGGGTTACTTGGAAAGGCTCGACACAATCGCGTACACTTTTCAAGTGCTCGATAGGCTCAACCTGTCGCTACTGACATCTCGTGCACCTCAGATGTTTCTGCCAGAATGCGCAGCAGAAAGGCTCACAGTTTTTGATCAAACTTTTGTGAAAAGTTTGCAGATATCATCCCGTCTGCATCTTCGCAATGATATCCCTTCTGGTGATGAACCCGACCAGGTCATCATCAAGATTGAGCACTGGAATCCCTCCATACCCGTATCTGATCATGAGATTCACAACCTCTGTTATGTTGGAATTCGTACGCACGGTCTTGACACCGCGGCTCATGATATCCACGGTCAGAAGATTCTTGACCCTGTTATCCTGCTGATTGGCAGTAACCAGATCACGGATCGCACGCATTGCTTTTGCTATATCCTTTTCAGTGATGATGCCAACCAGTTGATAATCCTCTACCACAGGAAGCCGTCCGATATCGTAGTCCATCATCATCCTCCGCACATGCACGACGCGATCGCCAGGCGCGGCAGTGATCGGCCTGCTCATAAATTCCGCAGCAAACCCAAAGACGGTCTGGGTTTGCAGAACCTCTTCTGGCGTGATCCAGCCAAGAATCTTGTCACCATCCAGTGCAAAAAGTATACCGCTTCGCTCCTGTAAAATTGATATGGCATCGTCAACGCTCATATCCGGGGGAACCACGGTGTAGGCATCACTGACCGCAGTAGCGACATGCAGCGAGGATGCTGGCAGACCGGACTTTCTGCTTGTACCGAGTGTGCGCGCAATATCCCGCATGGTCAGCACACCCCGGAGTTTACCATTACTCGTAACCATCAACCGTCTGGTATCGTGCTTCTCCATAAGATCCAGTGCGTGGGATAGGTTTTCTGATTTTTCGATACGCACCGGTTTCACCATAATATCGCATACGTTCATAGTTGTTCTCCTATCGTGATTGTCGCCTGTAGTATACTTTCCTGATTCAGGATTCCAACCACCGCCTCATCTTCATCAACAACAATGATGCTGGTGATCATCTCCTCGACCATCAGACGTGCCGCATCAACTGCAAGCCCGTCCTGTCGTATCGTTATGAGTGGCGTGGACATGATATCCTCGGCAAGAATCGGAAGTTCAAGCATCTTCCGCTTTCTGCTGGGAGCACCTGACATACACGCAAACGTCAGGTTTGAGTTGGTGATCATGCCTACCGGTCTTCCGCCGTATTCGAGAACCACTACCCGATCCACATCCTCTGCCTCCATCGTTTGCAGGATGTGGCTGAGCGAATGGCGTCTGTGCACAACCGCAACAAAGTCGGACATGATTTCACTGACGCGGATGTTAGTTGTGCTCTGCGAAAAATATTTGATCACATCCCATTTGGTGATGATCCCGTACAGATCCTCGCCGCTTACGGCAAGTCCGCCGATATCATTCTCAAGCAGCAGTTCACAAGCCTGTGAGAGGGTAGCGTCAGGATATATGCTGATCAATGACTTTGTCATGACCAGCTGCACAGGGATCTGATCGATCGGACGCCTCCGCCACTGTGGTTCTGCCTGATCGAGCCTGCGCCCGATATCGGATTTGGTGAGCATACCGACAGGCTCATCATGCAGTATCACAAGCAGCCTGCTGATCCTGTGCCGGAGCATCAGATTGCGCGCCCGCGAAATTGGCTCTCCTGGTGTAATCGCATACACAGGAGTGTTCATTATATCCTTAACTCGCATGTCTCATTATTTTAATGTAGTTAATGCCCAGACAATATCATTTTCTGTCAATATTCCAGTGAGAACTCCATCGTCGATGATTGGAAGCGAGCCTACACCATTCGTGATCATCATCCTGGCAGCCTCGCCGAGATCCTGATCCGATGTTGTCCAGACAACGTCCCGTTTGATCAGCAATTTGATAGGTACCTTCAACGCATCCTCAATATCGCCTGCTCCTTTTGTAAGCGCTTCGCCGCTGCCAAGAAATCGTAGTATATCAAAAGCGGTGATGATTCCGAGCAGGATTTCATTCTTGACGACTGGAAGGCGTCTGAATCCGTTATCAACCATCAGTTTGCCAGCAGTTCCGATGTCAACATCCGGTTCGACAGTCGTCACATCTGTTGACATGTAATCGGTCAGATCAACGCCGATTTTGACGTCAGCAATAAGACGCATAAAATCCTGTTCGGTTACGATCGCTAACACGCGCTCATCCTTATCCAGGATCGGAAGGCATCCGACACCCTCTTCCTTCATCATATTCAGAGCATCAGTAATCGAGGAGTTTGTGTACAGATACGGAACATCGGTCTCCATGATCTCACGTATCTCCTCGTTGACCGCAGCGAGTATGTTGCCACCGAATCGGTTGGTGACGAGATTATGTCTTGGTCCGCCACACAGAAAATCAACGATGTCCCTGCATACGATGAGTCCTCTTAATTGCTGTGTGCCTGCGTCAGTGATCGGTATTCGTCTGAATTCGTGATTCAGCATCGTTCTGACAGTGCTCATGATCGTTGTTGTGGGTGGAACTGCCACAACCGTCTGCGCTGCGATCGCGAGTACATCACCATGGTGTACTGAAGCGTGCGAGTCGATTCCATTACCACCCCGATCCAGTGCGCCCCAGACCATCATCGTACGCGGTTTCGATGTTTGTTGCCTTTTCATTTCATCACCATTAATCACATCTGATCATGCATGGTCACGGTACATTTAAACCTTACTGCCTGACACTGCCAATCATTCACTCCCAGAGCCCAACGCTCGTATCCTATGAGATGCAGGATCACTTAAAGTTAATGGGAACAGGTGCGGAACTCTTAAATGCTGCAATGGCCGTATTATAATTCAGGGGTGAAAGAATCTTATGTGCTGCACCTGATATCTGCTCCCGGATCTACCAGAAAACGCAGATTATGAACTGATAATAACTATAGCTGCTCCGATCGCAATTATCTGTATGCTGAGATTTACAATCCAGTTATCAGATCTTATCCACCCTCCAATGATCGGAAATCTCACTCTCTTTGTACTGAATGGTATCCACAGCGGCACACCGTTCGGGGTCAGTGAATCCATCAGTATGTGCAGGATCACACAGAGCGATGCAAGAATGGCATAAAACGATGCGAACTCAAGCGCGAGTACGAGAGCACCAGAGAAGAGTGCGAAGGCAAGCGTATGCGTAATCTCACGGTGCGAAACCGTTGGAATGTAAACATCAAAGTCGCTTATAACAGACCATATCACTGCCCAGCAGAGAATACCAAATGATATTCTGGGCGATACGAGCGTTGCAAGCAGTATCCCGCAGGCGGCATGGGTTCGCAGTTTCATGTATCGGTCATATCAGAATCAGGAATTATCTATCTTCGACCCAAATCTCAATTTTCTGGGATCGACCTTCTTATCAAATTTTATCGGATCTTTAAAGATGTAAGGTAATTTTTTAATCATTTCGTCAAAGTCCACTCCATCCTCATCCTGCTTGATCAGCTCGAAACTCACATCCTGGAAAATGGTGCACTGCCCCATTCCAAGTTTTTCCTTTATGACTGGCAGGAAGTCTTCATTTATCTCATATCCAACAGAGTTTCTACTCAGATTTCTGGCAGCAAGAGATGTTGTGCCGCTGCCCAGAAACGGATCAAGAACGGTATCATCAACAAAGCTGAACATCTTGATGAGCCGCATTGGCAGTTCGTAAGGGAACATCGCCAGATGTTTATCCTGCTTTTCACCTGGAAAGTTCCAGTGACCGGTGAAGTATTGATTCCATTCTTCTTTTGTCAATCTTGACTGCTCCTTGATCTCTTTGCTCACCTTTGGAGGATTTCCATATTTCTTGAATATTAAGATGAATTCATAATCTAATTTGATGATCCCGTTTCTCGGATAGGGAAAGGACCCCATTATCGTGGCACCACCAGTCGTATGACAGGTCGTAACCTTCTGCCAGATGATCGCACCCATATAATCAAAGCCAGCACTCTCGCAGAATTTGATTATCTCAGTTCTTATCGGAATAACCTTGTATCTTCCATAATAAACGGAGCGGGCAAACTGATCGCCGATGTTGATGCACAAACGGCAGCCCCTGTGCAGAATTCTGTGACATTCGTTCCAGACGAGATTAAGATTGTTGATGTATTCTTCATAAGAGTCATTGAAACCTATCTGCTTACCATTTCCATAATCCTTCAGCTGCCAGTAAGGTGGAGAGGTAATAACAAGATGAACGGATTCATCCGGGACTTCTTTCATCCATCTCGAATCACCGATGATGATCTTGTGCGTTGTTCTCTTCATCTCCTGCGCATAGCCTCTGGAATGCACTCGATGACATCGGTTGCAAGGAGTCCGTATCCGGATTTCAGAAACGCAAGATCGCCTGCAGTTCCTGTTATGAACGCGCCTGCTGAAGCAGCAGCGAGCGCATCATTCCTTGCAAATAGCGCACCAACCACACCTGCAAGCACATCACCAGTGCCTCCGACCGTCATTCCTGCATTTCCTGTGCGGTTGATCCTTATCTGTTCTCCGTCTGATATGATGTCGATATTCCCTTTGAGCAGGGTAACAACATGGTTTCTTGCAGAAAAATCAAGAACCAGTTCAGATCGTTCATCAATATCTGATGGTACCTTTCCACCAAGCTTCTGAAATTCACCGGCATGTGGTGTTATAATCGGTATTGCTGTCTGCTGCACCGGCATTCGCAGTGCACACAATGCATCGGCGTCGATCACGAACTGTGCGCCAGGATTGGACAAAATGACCTCAGAGACCGTTTCCATCGTCTCGCTCTCACGTCCGAGCCCCATACCGATCACAACAGAATTATGTCTCCGGATCAGTGCATTGATCGTATCGAGATCATCACCCATCAGATATCTACCTGATAATGGATGCACGATCAGGTTCGGCGAAAAACCAGCGATCGCTTCCGCAACACTCCGCGGCGCTGCAACCGTCACCCAGTCGGTGCCTGTTCGCAGTGCTGCAAGTGCAGTAAGCGCAGGCGCACCTGTGAACGCACCGCCACCGATCACAAGCACTCTGCCGTTATCTCCTTTGTGTGATGTTGCAGATCTGGCTGGCGGAAGATCTCCTGTACCAACGAACCGTTCAACCAGTGCAGGGATGCCTATACTAGCAACTTCGATCTCGCCTGTGATCTCAGGATGCCCGGAAAGTCCTTGCTTCATCCGGTGGAATGTGATCGTCAGGTCTGCATGCACCGACTGTTCAGGATGATCTGGACTGAATCCAGACGGAACATCCACCGAGACGACAAACGCGGAAGAGGCATTAACGAGCCTGATTGCACTGGATACCGGTTCACGAATGCTTCCCCGCACACCTGTGCCGAGCATGGCATCGATGATGATATCCGCATCCGCGTCCAATCCGCGTAGTTCGGACGAATCCCTGATCTCATGGATGTCTGCACCAAGATGTTGCAGTACCTGCCAGTTCTGACGCGCTTCATCGGTTGCGATGTCGCGGGCACGCCCGAACAGCAATATCAGAGGGTTGTAATCAAGCAGATGTCGCGCTGCAACAAACCCATCGCCGCCGTTATTGCCTGTGCCTGCGAGAACGGTGATTGCTCCATGATCAAAACGGGTGCGAACCGCACGTGCAACGGATGCGCCAGCATTCTCCATCAGTTGGAGGGGGATCAAACCGATGCCCTTGCAATTAATATCAATCCTGCGTATCTCGGATGCGGCAATCTCTTTCATCTGTCGGTATCTCTTTTAACAGTAATCGGCAGCACCCCCATCTCCAGTTCCCGCATTGCTATGTCAATTGGATCTCCTGTATCAGGTCTGATCAGCACCGGTGCGCCCAGTGAAATCTGGAGTGCGCGTGCACCGATGATGCGAGCACGTTCATATCGTGTATATCGTTCCAATGTGGTTACAGCCTCCTGTTTCGTGTATATGGTT
>PIXW01000242.1 GCA_003601535.1 ANME-2 cluster archaeon | reverse complement strand
TGTTTAACCCGAGCACCAGCGTCAAGGCAACAGTCCCATAATGAACGAAACACTGAAAAAAATGGAGAACGTGATGAATGCTATTCGGGAGTGCAAGAGCATCCTGATTGCATTCTCTGGCGGCGTGGACAGTTCGGTGCTTGCGTATATTGCGCAGCAGAGCGGCGCAGAAGCAATCGCAGTGACTGCTGATTCGGAATTGCTCGGACGCTATGGACTGGAACATGCTGTAGCGATGGCAGATGAAATCGGGATAGCACATAAAATTTTTAGATTTGAGATATTAAAGAGGAAAGAGTTTACAGAAAATCCTTATGACCGGTGTTATTACTGCAAAAAGTACTTGATCTCGGAACTGGAGAAGATTGCATCCAGGAACGGGATTAAAACGATCGCAGATGGCACAAACATAACAGATATCGCAGGAGATAGACCGGGATATGCCGCAATCAGGGAATCATGCATTTTCACACCGTTTGTCGATTTCAGGTTAGGGAAGTCAGAGATAAGAGAGATCGCTACATATTTTGGACTCTCTGTTGCAGATGCACCTTCGGAATCATGTCTTGCCACGAGAATTCCTTATGAAACCGAAATCACGACCCGGCGACTTGCCAGAATCGAAGATGCGGAATCGATACTGCATGGATACGGTCTTTATGGGATCAGGGTCCGGGATCATGGAAAACTTGCATGCGTGGAGGTTCAATCGTATGATGTCGATCGATTCATGTCCGTATGCGGAGATGCGGCAGTAGCATTCAGGTATATTGGTTTTGATCGTATGACGCTTTCACGGGTTCGGAGATTGTAACAATCTCGATCACGGTTCCACATCTCCAACCGCTGCCTGTAGAATCATCAGAGCATCGAGGGATGTGACCTTACCATCGCTGTTCAGGTCGAGTGACGCCTCGTATTCCCCGCGTGCAGCAACCTGAAGCGCGATTGTAGCGTCAGCAGCACTCCATCGAACCGAGAGATTTACAGGAATCGTTGTGCTGCCCTCATCCGGATCATTGCTCTGTATCAGAATGTCTGCCCTGTGCATTCCACAATCGAGGTCTGCCGTATTGATCGCTATCTGGACATCTGTCTCACCGCCGCCAGCAACGGTGCCGTTCTTTGCTCCGATTGATAGCCACCTCTCCGGTCCGAACCAGAGGGAGGTCATGCTATGAGGTTCATCCTCGCAAACGGTGCCGTGCAAACCATCCCCACGATTTATTCCGACGGTGAAGGTGTCCGGGTTCTCGATATTCATGTAGTTGAACCTGATTTCTCCGGTCTCGTAGAGCACCATCTCGAAGGTGTTGCTGCCTGCAGAACCACCATCGTACCAGTGCGGGACATGGTACCATGTAATCACGCACATCTGCGGATATGATTTCAGATATACGCCGCCGCCTGAGCCAGGATCCCAGTCAGATCCAAGCGGGAAGATCGTGTTCTCCCAGCTACATACCGGAAGTCTCTGCCCTCTGTTATACATCCAATCCCTCCACTCATCACCTGATGTGAAACTCACCCAGCCGTCCGAGCTGATGTTAATTGAAGTGTAATTCCGACCGTAGAAATTGAATGCGAACGGCAGATCCTGGCTTGTGATAGTATCATCATCCAGACTGAGATTTATGCCTCCATTAACCCCGTCGATCCAGTTGTACGGGATGGGCTTAATCGTGTAATTGACAAGTTCGGCGATCCTGGATAATGAGAGCGGCAGCGTTCCGGTGTTGCTGATGGTGAGGTTCTCTACAGCAGAAGAGTTTGGTCTGATCACAAAATCATAATGTGCAGGCGCAATCCGGATGTTGGGCATATACGAAATATCAATCTCGGTGTAGTAGACGTTATCATAGAGCAGTATCTCACCATTCACAGGACTGACATTCACTGACAGATTGTATAACCCTGGCGTATCTGGAATCCACGAGAAGTTCACGTCAACGCTCTGACTTTTCCGGATGAATGGTATGGTCGTCTGGTTCAGCACGGTTTTGTTCAGCATCAGAGAGATCATCACCCCGCTCTCATTGCTAATCCCTGTGTTTCTGATTGTTGCACCGATTGCAACAGTTCTATCCGACTCTGTCGCTCTGATCTCATCGATTGAGATGTCATGCTCCTGCGCAGAGATCGCGTATGTGGCGTTCACAACACCCCAGCCATAAGTGTTGTCAGGCCCAGGGCTGCCGCGATCAGTGGCAGTATTCATAAGAATGCTCCGCACCTTTGATGGGGAGAGCCCTGGATTGTGCTCAAGCATCAGCGCGGCAACGCCAGCAACATGCGGCGTAGCCATCGATGTCCCGCTCATCGTGATATATTTATCATATTTATCGCCAGACTTCGCAGATGTGACGCTAACGCCCACAGCACAGACCTCGGGCTTGATCCTGCCGTCAGTGGTAGGACCTCTCGATGAGCGGGGTGCGATCACCTTACTGTCATCAACAGAGCCCACAGTGATCACTTTTTTTGCACAACCAGGTTCCCCCACTGTCGCATTCCAGCTCCCCTCGTTTCCCGCAGCAATGCATACCACAAGACCGGAATCGACCGCTGCATCGCAGACACGCTCAACAGGAGTTGTTCCATCATTGGCATCCCCGCCACCGAGACTGAGCGAGAGAATCCGTATCCCGTAGCGATCCTTGTTTTCAATGCACCACTCAATCCCTTGGGTCACGTCGGATATACTGCCCAGCCCATCCTCCTCCAGCACCTTCACGCCTACGAGATTTGCGCCTGGAGCCACTCCGACATATTGGCTATCACCGCCGGTACCAGCAGCAATGCCGGCACAGTGTGTTCCATGTCCGTTATCGTCATAAGGCTCGGTCTCGTTTCCAATAAAATCCTTGAATGCGACAACCTTCGGATCATCGGTTGCCGGATCATCGTCGAGATCGTCCAGCGACTCGTGAGTGGCATTGATGCCAGTGTCGAGGATCGCTATCGTGATATTTGAGCCAGTGAGATTATAGGCAGTTCTTGCGATATCCGCACGGATCACATGCACGCTTGAGTCAAGATATGCATGAACGATGTGGTCCTGATACACCATCTCGACATGCGGTCCTTCTGTCAGTTCATGCAGACGGCTGCGAGGGATGCTGAGCGCGGTCGCGTTGATGCTGCTATAATTATATTTCACTTTAGATCCAATAGGAAGAGCATCCTGAGTCTGGTTATAAAGTACGATCACATCCACACTGGTATCCGCGGTTGCGGCGATTCCAAACTCCAGCGAATCCTCGATCTTATTGTTATTCGCATCGATCTGCCCGACCGCACCCGATGCGATCAGAAGAATGGATAACAACAGGAGTGTTGACCTGCGTATGTTTATCATTCGGGAATGCCCATGCTCGGTAGAGCGTTTATGATTCATCCCACTCGGTTTCAACTGGATTCACCTATCTAAAATTAAGCCCGCATACCTCATAAATTCTCTGTTGACCGCTGTTGTGCTCACACATCCACCAGGTACGGCATCGCACTCCCTTCTGGAATCGAATGGATGTAGCGCTCCCGAAACTCAGGGTTGCGCATCATACAGTAATCAGCATGTCCCCTGTACGCAGGATGTCTTCCGATCCGCTTCCAGATCTCGCCAAGCGGCTCCTCCCGCACATTACCAAACGATAGCGGCGTATAAGCGCATGGAAGCACATCACCTGCTGCTGTGATATGCATCCACCGTCTGCCGGCAAAGCAGCCGAAGAGTTCAGGTCCCATAAAATATGGAAATGCAGTGACTCTGGGTCCATCCGGCAGCCTGTTGATACTTTTCTGGA
>PIXW01000241.1 GCA_003601535.1 ANME-2 cluster archaeon | reverse complement strand
CAGATCGTCGCTTTAAAGGAGAAAAACATAGAATCAGAGATTGTTCCTGGTGTTTCTTCGTTGTTTGCAGCGGCTGCTTCGCTCGGAGTACAGTTGACACTATCCGGAGTGACAGAAACCCTGATCGTAACCAGACCCGCAGGCGAAACACTTGAATCGGATACGATACGTGAGCTCTCGAAGTATCATCCTACGATGGCGATATTTCTCGGCGTTCACAAGATCGAGGAGATCATGGACAAAGTCGAATACCCGCCAGAGACGCCTGCTGCGGTGGTGTACCATGCATCGTGGCAGGACGAGGAGATCATCATCGGAACGGTCTCTGATATCGCAGAAAAGGTTAAAAATTCCAGGATCAGGCAATCGGCTATGATTCTGATCGGAGATGTTATACATCCAGAGAGTTTCAGGAGGTCACATCTATACGGATCGCAGTGATATCATTTGAGCGCAACCGTGCGGTTGCAGAGCAGGTTTGCGATCTTACCGGAGGCGATCTGATCTGGTACTCGGAATCCGCGTTCTCTGATGCATTCGAATACGATGCGATCATCGCAATCATGTCCTGCGGTATCGCTGTCAGGAAGATTGCGCCGCTCCTCTCCAGCAAGTGGACCGATCCCGCTGTTGTGGTCGTTGACTGTGCGCTCAGACACGCGATCGCACTTGTTGGCGGGCATCATGGCGCAAACGAGATCGCAACACAGCTCTCTGTACTTGGCGCTGATCCGGTGATCACGAATGCGAGCGAGGTTGTGAAATGATGTGATACAGCAGTCCATCTCACTTCGTCTCACAGAGAGCAAGATTTACAATCCTCCCTTCCAAATAACACGCATCCATGTTCTTAGCGCACCCATACCGCCTTCTGCTGATCATTCCTGTGCTCGTTGCAACAGCGTACCTGATCAAGAACGGGCACAGGAAAGGACTGCTCGCAACCCGTGCCGTCGTGCTTATGTTACTGATCGTATCGCTCGCTTCTCCATACAATCTGGTGGTGCGGACAACGTTCGATGAAACGCCGAGCGTCACCATCATCGATGACCACACCGGGAGCATGAAACTCTTTGACAACGATACCGGACAGCGGCTGTATGACCGGCTCCGGAGCCGCACTCCTGCTGACATCCACCAGATCACAGGGAATCGATCAGCAATCGGAGATGCGATCACTGAGTTTGCGCGAGGGAACGACAACATCCTGCTTGTGAGCGATGGCAACAACAATCACGGGCTTGACCTGGCTGATACCATCGCATTCGCATCAACCATTAACACCACGGTCTGTGCCATACGGCAGGAGCCAGAGCAGAACGATCTGAGCGTCGAGATCGCTGGTGGGAAGGATGTGATCGTGGGTAGTGAGCAGTCGTTTGGAATCGTGGTGCGGCAGGCAGGCAAGGATGCAAGGTACACGCTTTCGGTATGGATCGATGGAACGAAGATCGACGAGGAGACAATCACACAAACCGGACGAGAGAAGACCACACCGATCTCGTACACCTTTGGAAGTACCGGTTCTCACACCATAAAAGCAGAGATCATGCCCGAAAGCGAGGATTTGAGATCGATTAATAATGTATTCTACAAATCGGTCTATGCGATCCCGAAACCAAAAATTCTTCTGGTGTCTGACCGCGATTCTCCGTTGTCCCGGACACTATCAGAACTGTACGACACCTCGCGCGTCAGCTCTGCAGCATCGCTTGATCAGGATCAATATCTTGCTCTGGTTCTTGATAATATCCATGTAAACGACCTCGATAACGAAGAGATCAGTAAATTGAGAACCTATCTGCAGGATGGCGGCGGACTTGTGGTCGTTGGGGGAGATCGCGCTTACGACAAAGGCGGATATTACGACTCGCAGTTTGAGACGCTGCTTCCGACAAAATCAAAGGAAAGTGCAGGGAAAGGGAAAACCGTAGGGGTCGTGATCGTGATCGACATTTCAGGTAGTGTTGGCACAGCTTACGGGAGTAATACGGCGCTGAGTATGGAAAAGGCGCTGGCGATCAACATACTTCGTGGAATCAGTATAAACGATCATATTGGTGTCATTGCATTCAGTCAGCAGGCATATATCGTGTCTCCGCTGACCCGAGGATTGTACAAGAGCGTAATCGAGGATAGCATCAAGCGATTAAAACACGGCGGAACCACGCATATGAACACGGCACAGGATGCTGCCTTCAAGATGCTGGACGGGTACACCGGTGCGAAGAATGTGATCATCATCTCGGATGGAAAAACGAGCAACCCGGATACCTGTCTGAATCTTGCAAAAAGTATGGCTGATGCTGGCATCACCACTTATGCCGTTGGTGTTGGTGAGACGACAGACGAGGATTTTATGCGATCACTGGCATCGGAAGGTGGTGGAATCTATTACAGACCAACCGAATCCGAGCGGTTGAATATCATCTTTGGAGAGAAGCCAGAAGAGCCAAAGGATACAACAAAAGGAGAGTTCCCGGTCACCGTCCTGAATCCACGCCATTTCATCAGCAAGGATCTCAAACTATCCGGATCGATCACCGGATACAACGCCGTCACCCCGAAGACCGGCGCACAGACGCTGGTCACGACCGACGCAGGAAAGCCGGTCGTCACAGCATGGAGGTTTGGCATGGGGCATGTGGTCGCATTCAGCACCGATGACGGCGCCGGATGGAGCGGCGCACTCTACAGCGGCGAAAACGCACTTCTGATCTCAAGAATGGTCAACTGGGCAGTTGGAGATCCGAGAAGAAACGATGAGATCGCAATCTCTGGCGATGATGTTCATCTCGGCGATCCCGCGGTCATCAATGTCAGGTCAGATACGATTCCGAGCATAAATCTGGATGGGAAGAAACTTGAACTCTCGCAGATCGACAAAGACCTGTACCAGACCTCAATTCAGACAGATTCTCCCGGATTTCTGGATATTTCTGGATATGCGATCGCTGTAAACTATCCAGAGGAATTTCGAGAGGTTGGATTGTCAGAAGACTTCTATGACACGATCAGGACATTTGGTGGGGGTGTGTATGCCGAGGACGAGATTGAGCCACTGCTCAACAATCTGAGAGAGCGATCCACGCGCAAGGTTCAGGAACATGAGGAGAAGAGGATGCCGTTCCTGCTCGCTGCGATGATCATCTTTGTAGGCGAGGTGGCGGTGCGGAGGCTGCGGGAGATTAAGAGGATGCGGAAGGCGTGAAGTTGGGCATACCACACCGGTGGAGTTTTCTGTCACAACTGGGATTACTTCTCTTTTAATTTCATACAGCAATGCAGGCGGCGGTCGAAAACATCGGGTTGTAAGCGGTGGCGCCGCCGGTATTTTTTCACTTCCACCGCACATATCCCATCAAATAAGAAAATCTGCGATCCGCTCCGAAATCACCCTTCCGCAGTATACGCAGTGCAGTTCAACCGCATCGTTGCGATGTATCACAAACCTTGGTCTGACAGGCTCATCGGTATTTGTGATGCAGTTCGGATTCATGCACCTGACCACGCCCTCGATCTGCGATGGGAGGATCACCCTGTGCTTCGCCACGACCTCGTAATCACGTATGATGTTGATGGTCGCATCAGGTGAGATCAATGCGATTTTATCCACTTCCTCTGGCTTCAATTCCCGATCTTCGATCTTAACGATATCCTTTTTTCGGTCTGAGACATTCATGACCACGCTCACCACTTCATTCGACCGATCCGTGATGCCGAGAATGCGCAGTACATTCAGTGCCTGTCCCGCAGCGATGTGATCGATCACTGTACCATGCTTGATCCTTCGAACCCGTAATCCTATTTCCTCCTGTTTCATTCCATCACCATCGAGAGAATCGCCATGCGCACAGGTACTCCATAGAACGATTGTTTGAAGTATATCGCATGTTTGCTCGCATCAACCTCGCAATCGATCTCACCTGCCCTTGGAAGCGGGTGCATGATGATCAGATCATCTTTCACATTTCTTAAGGTTTCATTTGTTATCCGGTAACTTCCGGCAACCATCTGATATTCGCCTGGATCCGGAAACCGCTCCTTCTGAATTCTTGTGAGATACAGTACATCCACCACATCGATAATATCATCGATATCGGTTGTTTCTGTAATTCTTGTCCCGCTATTGATCAGATCGCCCTTTATCGAATCCGGCATCTGCAATTGATCCGGCGAAACAAGATATATCCGGGCATTGTACAGGGAAAGTGCATGAGCGAGTGAATGAACGGTTCTCCCATACCTGAGATCGCCAACAAGTGCGATTTTCACGTTACTTAAATGGGATTCCTTTCGTATCGTATACAAATCCAGAAGCGTCTGTGTTGGATGCTGCCCTGCGCCATCGCCAGCATTGATCACAGGAACCGATGAGAATTCAGATGCCATCCGTGCTGCACCCTCTTTTGGATGACGGAGCACGATCGCATCCGCATACCCGCTGATAACAGAGATGGTATCTGCAAGATTCTCACCCTTTGCAATCGATGAGGATTCAATCGGACCAAAATCGATGACATCCCCCCCAAGCCGTTTCATTGCTGCATCGAATGACAATCGGGTTCTGGTGCTCGGTTCATAGAAGAGCGTCGCAAGTATTCTGCCTGACAGGATATTTGACGATCCGCGGTGCGCGATTGGTTCGAGCTCTGCGGCACGGTCAAGGATCCGGTCGATCTCATCGCGTGAAAGATCCGTTATGTTGATTACGTGCCGTATCATGCTGCCTTGCCGCCCCGATTTATGCACACATTACTACTGATTGTGTTCATACATTAAAAATCCTTTTAACTCCTTACACCAACCACTGCCCATAGATACATGAAAGACTGCGTTCGAAATGGTTATGTGTGGTGTATGTTCAAACTAATTATAAGAACTAACATCAAAGGAATAGAAAATGTATAAAAAACTCACGATTAACGGTTTTAGAGGGATAAAACACTTAGAAGTAGACGATTTCCGACAGGTTAATTTATTTGTAGGAAAAAATAATTGTGGTAAAACAACCATTTTAGAAAGTTTGTTCCTCCTTACGGGACCAACCAACCCTCAGTTGCCTCTGAAAATAAATGGATTTAGAGATTTTGACATAATTGATGAAAACGCGTGGAGAGTGTTCTTCAACAGACTGGATATTAATTCGGATATTAAACTATCAGGTGAATTGGATAAGCCGAGAGAAAAGAGGAATTTGATAATTAGACCTAATATGAAATCTGTTACATTATCCAGGACTACAATTGGTAAAGAATTGATTGACATCAAGGGTAGTTATACGGGAGCGATACCGGTTGTAGATGGTCTGATTTTAGAATATTCTTTTGTAAAAAGTAGAGATAAAAAATCTAAAAGACCCATCACTACAAAAATCATCGCAACAGGTACCGGAATAGAATTTAAGATGCCAAAGGAGCACCAAGAAACATTAAGAGGTGTATTCATCAATGCAAAAACTATTTCCGGAGATATAGGTGCACGGTTTAATGACATTCAGATAAGAAAACAGACTGATAGGATTGTCAAGGTATTACGTCAGATAGAGCCCTCACTGGTTGGTCTGTCGTTGGGAGCAGATGGAATAGTGTATTGTGATATTGGGCTTGATCGATTGTTACCCCTAAATGTTATGGGAGACGGTATGTTTAGACTTGTATCTATTATATTGGCTATCTTAGACGCGCAGGATGGAATTGTCCTGATCGATGAAATAGAGAATGGACTTCACCACTTATCACAGGAAATTTTGTGGGATGCCATTTTTGAATCTGCAAAGGAGTTCAATGTTCAGATATTTACTGCGACTCATTCTATAGAGTGCATCAAAGCTTTCGCTTCTTCTTATTCACGAATAGTCCAAAATAACGATGATATAAGGCTGTATAGGATTGAAGGGAAAGATGATAATTTTAGAGCAGTGAGTTATGATCATAGCGTACTTGAGGCGTCTCTTGATCGTGAGTGGGAGGTACGTTGATGGAACCTATTCGTGAAAAGAAGGTTTTAGCTGTCGAAGGAAAAGATGAGGTTAATTTTTTCGATGCTTTATTAAAGCATTTAGGAATTACCGATGATGTCGAAGTACGCGATGTTGGAGGAAAATACCAATTCAAATCCAAGTTGCCTGCCTTGGTCAGAACGACTGGGTTTTCAGATGTGGAAGTTTTTGCGATAATTCGCGACGCTGATACGGATGCCAATGCGGCATTTGAAAGTATAAGAGATATTTTGAAGGGTCAAGATTTGGAGCCGCCCAGCCAAATAAATCAGTTTTCCGATGGTAACCCCAGAATAGGGATTTTCATCATGCCCGGCAATTCTGATACCGGCATGTTGGAGGATTTATGTTTAAAAACGGTTGACGAGCAACCTGCAATGGAGTGCGCGAACGTTTTTATCGATTGCGCATCAGGATTGAGAGATCCCCCACAGGTTATGGCAAAAGCAAAGGCACAAGTATTTTTAGCTGCTATGCCAGAAATTGCAAATTCCGTAGGGGTAGGTGCTCAAAAAGGTTATTGGAATTTTAATTCTGATGAACTGGATGATCTGATATCGTTTATAGATAATTTGAGATAACGAAGACCGTTTGTATCGTATTTCACGCTTGCGGATACGACCCGAGCACCTTTATCATCGCAACCATTCCCCTGATCGACTGCATGGCATCATGGATCTTATCATCATGAATATGCCCCTCCAGATCGATATAAAAGAGATAATCTCCGAGTGCCTTCTTTGTTGGGCGTGACTCGATCTTCGTAAGATTGATATTCCGCGATGCGAACTCACCAAGCAGTTCATAGAGTGCGCCTGGGCGATCCTTCCGCAGATCCACGATGATCGATGTCTTATCCTGTCCGGTTGGTGCTGGCGTATCGGTTCCGAGCACGATAAATCTGGTATGGTTTTCATTACTCTCCTGTATGTCTCGAAAGAGGATATCAAGCCCGTATCTCAGCGCTGTTTCTTCAGATGCGATCGCTGCAACCCCATCGTGGGTTGATGCAAATCTTGCAGCCTGCGCGGTGCTCGCTGTTACCTGGATATCCGCATCGCTGAAGTGGTCATGCAAAAAGCGCCTGCACTGAGCAATCGCCTGTGGATGAGATGCAACCGTCCGGATAGTCCCGCTCTTTGCAAGCAGGCAGTGCCGTACTGGCAGATTGATCTCGCCAACGATCGTTACAGGATATTTCAGTAGCGCATCGAGTGTAGATCCAACCGAACCTTCAAGGGAGTTCTCTACCGGGATAACACCAAGATCGATGCTCTTTCCGACAGAAGATACGATCTCAGCGATATCATCAAAATATCTGAACGTTGATGGCAGATCGATCCATTTCGTTGCTGCTTGTTCGCTGAATGTTCCCTCGGGTCCAAGTACTCCGATCACTGTTCTGTGGTTGATCGCATCACCGATCACGAGAGAGAAGAGATCGGATTTGACATCAGGGGGTTCTTCAGTCGTGCCGATCACAATCCGCTCATCCGGATATCCCAATCGTTCGCATACTGCAACAGGAACCGATAATCCATGATCCAGCAAGAATTTCGAGATCTCATGCAGATCGAATCGTGCATCAGGGAGGATAAATACGGTTTTTTCGAGGCTCAGTTCGCGAAGAATCAGTTCTCTGACATGAACGATATCCCGTGCATGTGCTGTAATCGCTGCAATCTCAGTCTGCTCTATCCTGAGCCTCGCACATGCGATCTGAAGTGAGGATATGCCTGGTATGATATCGTCATCCGGTTTCGCAAACCGTCCGAGACCTGATAGCATGGGATCGCCTGTTGAGAGTACCACGGCACCATCAGGCAGTTCAGATATCCTTCGATAATCCTTGATCTCATGGCAAGTGCTCTTGATGTGATCGTTCACCAGTTGGATCGCACGTTTCGATCCATAGACTGCAGATGCATTCTCGATCGCATCCTTTGCTTCCAGTGTCAGCAGATTTCTGCCTGCTCCAACGCCTACGATCTTCATTGTGAATGCTTTTGCCGGAGTGATATTAAAACAGTATTGATGGAAGAAGTGACAGAAGTAACAGAAGTATCAGACGTTCGCATCGCAGCAGAGATCATCCGAAGAGGTGGCGTCGTGATCTATCCGACCGAGACCGTATACGGCATCGGCGCAGACGCATTGTCCAAACCTGCGGTGCGGCGAGTATTTGCAATCAAGAAGAGAACTCTCGCCATGTCGCTTGCAGTATCCGGTTACGAGATGATCGAGGATGTTGCAATCTGCGATATGGCGACGATCCAAAAACTCCTTCCGGGTCCGGTCACGGTGATTCTCAAGAAAAAGCCGGTTGTTCCGGATATTCTCACTGCCGGCTCTGATAAGGTCGGGATCCGGTATCCTGACCATGAGATGACGCTCAGGTTGATCGATCTGGCAGGAACACCGATCACATCCACCAGTGCCAATCGGAGTGGAGAGCCGCCAGCGCGTGAGGTCCGTGAGATCAGCCGCGCTCTTCTCCATGATGTGGATTATACGGTCGATGGTGGACGGTGCAGGTACGGGACTGCTTCAACCGTCATCGATCTGGTGGATATGCGGATTCTTCGGAAGGGCGCAGGGTATCAGGCGTGTCTGGACGTTTTGACTGGTTGTTAGTGGTTGTGGTTGAAAACAGAATGTCTATAAGTAGGATGAATCCGATTATCACATAACTATACATGGCAGCGAAAACGGTATCAGAGATAAACGAGAAGATCAAGGATGGCAGCGCCCTCGTCCTTACAGCAGAAGAGATGACCGATTACATGCGGGAACACAGCGCAGAGCAGGCGGTGCGGGAAGTCGATGTGGTCACCACAGGCACATTCGGGGCGATGTGCTCATCAGGCGTCTTCTTAAATTTTGGGCACCCTGATCCGCCAATCCGGATGCAGCGCGTCTATCTGAACGATGTTGAGGCGTACACAAGCCTTGCAGCCGTGGATGCCTATCTCGGTGCAACACAGGTATCCGAATCGGATGAATCGTATGGGGGCGGGCATGTGATCGAGGATCTGATCGCGGGAAGAGAGATCGATCTGCATGCGGAATCGTCAGGAACAGACTGCTATCCGCGAAGGATGCTCGATACCAGAGTCGCAATCGATGATCTGAATCAGGCAGTGATGCTGAACCCGAGAAATGCGTATCAGCGGTATGCTGCCGCAACAAACTCAGCAAGGCGCGTCTTTTACACATACATGGGAACACTCCTGCCGGAATTTGGCAATGTCACGTACTCAGGATCCGGCGTCCTCTCACCGATCTCAAATGACCCCAATTTCAGGACGATTGGCATCGGCACAAGAATATTTATCGGAGGGGGGCAGGGCTATGTGATCGGAAACGGAACCCAGCACGATCCTGATAATGGTTTCGGAACGCTGATGACCTGCGGCAATCTCAAGAATATGAGTGCGAGATACGTGCGCGGCGCCCTGTTCCACAAATACGGCATCAGCATGTATGTTGGAATCGGCGTTCCGATACCGATCTTAAACGAGGATATCGCTATCGCAGCAGGGGTCAGCGATGCCGAAATCACGACAGAGATTCTGGATTATGGCGTTCCAAGACGGACTCATCCTGTGGTGCGGGAGGTTACGTACGAGGAACTCAGGTCAGGAATCGTTGATATTGATGGGAAAGAGGTGCGAACTTCTCCGCTTTCGAGCTTCTATCTCGCACGAGAGATTGCGAACGAACTGAAACGATGGATTGCGGATGGCGAGTTCGTACTCAGCGCCCCTGCCGAAAGGTTGCCGGTACGCGGCACAACAAAGCCGATGCGGGAGGTTCGTGAGCAACTGCTTGTGCAGGACGCAATGTCAGAATGTGTGCGCACCATTCACAGTCACGCTGGTATCAAACAGGCTGCCGAACTGATCATCAAGGGCAATTTCAACCATCTACCTGTGCTTTCAGAGGACGGCACCTTAATCGGGATCGTCACATCATGGGATGTCTCAAAAGCAGTAGCACGCGGCGACGGCAGCACGGTCAAGAATGTCATGACAAAAAACGTGATCACGAGCACGCCAGATGAGTTTATCGAGATTGCGGCACGGAAGATGGAGAAACATAAGATTTCAGCACTCCCTGTGATCGATTCTAACCGGAAGGTCATCGGGATGGT
>PIXW01000025.1 GCA_003601535.1 ANME-2 cluster archaeon | reverse complement strand
ATGGTCACAAAGATCACTGACAGCGGTGCAAATGTTATCTTCTGCCAGAAGGGAATCGACGACATGGCGCAGCATTTCCTTGCCAAGGCAGGGATCATGGCGGTTCGCAGGTGCAAGAAGAGCGATCTCGATAAACTGGCAAAAGCAACAGGTGCTAAGAACATCACGAATCTCGATGAGATCGATGAGAACGATATCGGTTCCGCGGACACTGTCGAGGAGAAGAAGATCGGCGGCGGGAACATGATCTTTGTGACCGGCTGCAAGAACCCGAGGGCGGTCTCGCTGATGCTGCGCGGCGGAACCGAGCATGTGGTCGACGGGCTGGAGCGTGCGCTTGAAGATGCCCTGCGTGTCGTGGGCGTCACGATCGAGGACGGAAAACTCGTGCCAGGCGGCGGATCGCCAGAGGTCGAACTCTCGCTGAAACTGCGTGAGTATGCAAACAGTTTGACCGGCAGAGAGCAGCTGGCAGTGAGTGCATTCGCAGATGCGCTTGAGATCATCCCGATGACGCTTGCAGAGAATGCAGGACTCGATCCGATCGATAAACTGGTCGAGATGACGAGCCAGCACAAGGACGGCAATGCCCATGCAGGACTCAATGTGTACACCGGCGATATCGTCGATATATGGGAAGCAGGCATTGTTGAGCCGCTGCGTGTCAAGACGCAGGCGATCAGTTCTGCTGCAGAGGCAGCTGTCATGATCCTCCGGATCGATGACGTGATCGCATCCAAGGGAGAACCGATGCCACCAGGCGGCGGTGGAATGCCACCTGACATGGGTGGAATGGGCGGGATGCCGCCTGGCATGGAAGGTATGTACTAAAGCGCGAACCCTTCGCGCTCTTCTTTTCTTTTTTGGCTGATTGCAGCTTTCTTGTATCCGTAAATAGAGAGATTCACCGCGTAACTGTCCTTCGTAGCAGCTACAGGAATTTATACCAGACGTTCATACTTTCAAGACGCCCTGAAATATTGGTGTTGTTCAGTAGCGTCCCACTGTAGCGGTAGCCCATCCTCGAGAAGGTGATGTTCATGCCATAAGAGATTGCGCGGGCAATGGTATATGAGAGTTTCAACCCCTGCCGTCGCATCTCTTCTTCCATCACCGAAAGCAAAAATGTGGCAAGTCCGTTTCTGCGATACTCGGGAAGTGTTGCAAAGTCAGTCATCTCGACGTGACGATCCTCTTTGTACATCTCAGATGATGCCAGCGACACGATCTTTTCATCGCATTCCACTGCAAAGTACACTACATTGTCAGCCATGGTTTCGCGAAGATAGTCGGGGTCACGAATGGGAAATGGATACGTCTTAAATATATGACGATACACTTCAGCCATCTCTTCGGCATCGTCCGGTCGGCAAATCCGCCATCGCATCTCTTCGGGCAGGGTGGGAGAATCTGCCAATGCGGCTTTTTCCTCTGCCGTTTTCAGAACAGACTGTATCGTTTCCCGGTCAGAAGAGTTCTGGCGATTCTTTTGCAGGAATTTTCCAAGAAAAAGCCCGGTTTCTTCACCATTGTAGAAAGATGGGATGCGGGCTTCTACTTTGTAACCATTTTTACGAAACAGCGAACCCGCTGACTCCGGGACTTTCGCAAATATCTTTGAGTACCCATGGTACCCGGCAAGGTTGTTTAAGCGGTTTACAATATCCGGATAATCTCTGCACGATAATTTCATCAGGTAAATTCTATCATTGAACGTCCCGTGCTGGATATGTGAATTTCCGAGCCTCTCAACTTTGTCTGACATCACGCGTCATCTCTTCTTTTCATCCTATCTGTGCCCACAGGGACAAGGGATATCGTCTTATCATGATCTGCTAATAACTTCTCGATACCAACTGCCTTGTGTTCATCAGCCGCGTCCAGATCCAATTGTAACTGACACTCATCGCAATTTCTATCGCAGAAGGTCGGTTCATAGGAATCCGGCTCTTTATAAGAGGTGATGACCCCTTCATAATTTCTCAGGATGACCTTGTTGGTTGACCATGATATCAGGTAATTGGGCATGACAGGGATCTTCCCGCCTCCGCCCGGCGCATCGATTACGTAAGTCGGTACGGCAAAGCCACTCGTGTGTCCGATCAGAGACTCGATGATCTCTATACCCTTGCCAACAGGGGTGCGGAAATGAGTCAATCCCTCGGATAGATCGCATTGATACAGGTAATAAGGTCTAACCCTGTTTTGAACCATTTTTTGCACCAGTCTCTTCATCAGTATGGGACAGTCGTTCACACCTGCCAGTAAGACTGATTGGTTGCCAAGCGGTATTCCCGCATCTGCTAGCATCCTGATCGCGTCTCTTGAAGAGGTTGTCACCTCTCGTGGGTGGTTGAACTGGGTATTGATCCATAGTGGATGGTGCTTTTTGAGCATATTTACCAGATCATCGGTTACACGATAAGGCAGGACTACAGGCATTCTGGTTCCTATCCGGATTACCTCAACATGCGGAATCGCCTGTAGCTCGGTAAGAATCCAATCCAGATAGTCATCTGATAACATCAGCGGGTCTCCGCCCGAAAGCAAGACATCCCTGACCTCTGGTGTGTTTTTGATGTACTCAATCCCTTTCAATATCTCGGACTTATTCGGAATAGAATCCACATCGCCAACCCTTCGTTTCCGTGTACAATGGCGGCAGTACATGCTGCAGATATTGCTTATGAGAAATAGTACCCGATCCGGGTATCTATGGGTGATTCCCGGGACAGGACTGTCTTTATCCTCCGCGAGCGAGTCTTTTATATCATATTTACTGATAACCAATTCACGAGGGTCAGGAAATGCCTGTATAAAGATCGGGTCATCCTTGTAGTTATCGAAATCAATCAACGATAGATAATAAGGGGTGATAGAGAGAGGGAATTTTTTAAGAACTTTTTCATAGACCTGTTTCTCCTCTTCATCGAATTTGATGCAGGTAACATCTTCAAACGTATCGATATCCTTTATAGCATGGCCCAATTGCCATTTATAATTCTTCCAGTTGGAACGACTCGCATCATTTGATATTGTTTCAGAAATTTCCTTCTGTTTCGTGTTATATATTCCCATTCGTTCACCTTCTGTCTGTTTCATCGCTTATAGTTCTTTGCTCGCCCTGATGTCCGTGTCGTCTGACGTACCTCATGGGTTCCATTCCGCTCACTTTATTTATTTCAGTTGCACCCTCCTGAACATCAAATATACATAAAAGTATCCGGACGTTCTGCTTACACCCCGGATGTCAGATGGAAAGATTGAAACTTTTACCAGAGAGATGATGCGTTATGCCCAATGACCACTCCATGAACAATTTTGAGAAACTTTCCGTAAAACACCTCCCTTCCGCGCTGGAATCGATGGAAGAGATCAGGCATTGCATGAAAGGGAAGCAGACCGCTGTTTTCCTGGATTACGATGGCACCCTGACCCCGATCGTCGCCCATCCTGAAGAAGCGGTTCTTTCTGAGGATATGCGCAGTACCATACTGGAACTGGCAGACCACTGCACCGTGGCAGTGATAAGCGGCAGGGGTCTTGGCGATGTGAGGCAGCGGGTGGGGATCGCGGATATCCTTTACGCAGGCAGCCACGGCTTCGAGATCGCAGGACCAGAAGGAATACATAAGGAAGAGGAACAAGCCAGAGATTTTCTTCCTGTTCTTGATGATGCACAGGCTTTGCTGGAGGAGGCTCTGGATGGGATCGCCGGTGCCCAGGTGGAGCGCAAGAAGTTTACCATCGCCGTCCATTATCGGAATGTGGGGGATGAGGATCTCGGGTTGGTGAAAGACGCTGTGGATCAGGTGCTGGAGCGTTATCCAGAACTGCGCAAGTCTTATGGGAAGAAGGTTTATGAACTGCAGCCCGCAATCGACTGGCACAAGGGCAGAGCCCTGCTCTGGTTGCTGGACGCTCTTGATCTGGATCAGCCCGTGGCGCTCCCCT
>PIXW01000240.1 GCA_003601535.1 ANME-2 cluster archaeon | reverse complement strand
GCAACCCCTGGTATGATCTCGTTTAATACCTCGAGCCCCTCGATGATGTCTGTCACGATTCTGTGAGGAAGCGCCATCGAGATATCGCCTGGTGTCACATCCTTAAGCGTGTTTACGACCTGATTTCGCTTGATTCTATCCTCTGTCGATCGTCTCCCTCTCCTGAGATCGCCCATACGCTGAAGTACCGGCTTCCCACCTCCGATGGTGGTTGCAAGCTTTGCGATCGAGACGCCGTATCTGGTGGTGTTCTCAATCGGATGCGTGAGACTGATTCTGACAAGGAATGCAAAATTCGTATTTTCTGATTGTTTACTCTTCATGGAATGCCCATTCGTGGCTATGAATCCGGGATATTCTTCTTTTACAACGAAACCATTTGCATTTGTACAGAATGTCCGGACGAAATCGTCATACCGCCTGGTATGGATGTGGAACTTTGGATCGCGGTTGACATGTGTGACCGGATCCATGATGATCGCAGGCACCTCAATTCGCACACCGACATCGATGCTTCCGTATCTGGCAGCGATACCGTGCTTCTCAACCATCTCATTCACCCAGTTTGCGCCGATCCTGCCAGGCGCCATGATCACGTATCTGGATGTGATGGTTTTACCATCTTCAAGAACAACTCCCTTGCACTCATCATCATTGCTGATTACGAGGTCGACGACATCGGTGTCCAGCAGAAATTCAATCCCTCTATCCACAAGGCTATGCTTGAAGTTCTTGATGACAACGGGTGAGTTGTCTGATCCGATGTGGCGCTGCGGTATATTGATGAATCGTGCTCCAACCGATGCAGCACGCCGTTTCAGCTTCTCCACGACATTCCCGTTTGACTCGGTGAGTACGTCGGGCGCCCCATATTTCAGAAATACCTCATCCACATGATGGACAATGTCCCATGCCTCCTCTGTGCTTCCTGTAAGCATGGCAAGATCCCCTCCTATGTCAGGACGCAGATTCAATGTGCCATCAGAGAATGTTCCTGCGCCGCCGACCCCACTCATGATGGCACATGGCGTACAGTGCACGCATACACTGGTCCGGTTCATCGGACAGGAACGCTCATCGATATCCTGCCCGCGGTCGATTACGAGCACACGCATACCCGAATCTACCAGTTCATCCGCTGCAAACATGCCTGCCGGTCCGGATCCGATGATGATTACGTCATAATCCTTGTTCATCGTATTTCTAATATGACTGGAATCTATATATCTGTGATGGTGGGATCATTTGTGAGTATCGTTTGTGTAGTTCGCGATCCAGACCCACCACAACCTTTAAATCCATCCATTCAATATATGAGAAGCATCTCAAAAATGGAAGACACCATGTCACTTGAACCACTCAAACAGATGGCGCTGCTCGGTGCTCTTGGATCGAGCATCACCATATCATCTGCTGAATTTGCACAATATCTCAAAACAAGCCCGCAAACCGCATCTCGCAAGCTGCAAATTCTGGAACAGGAGAATATGATTACAAGAAAGATGCTCCCGAGCGGTCAGGAGATTACGATCACTGAACAGGGAATTCTCGCTCTTCAGAAGGAGTATCATGAGTATCAGCAGATATTCGGGGATTATGAAGAGATGCGGTTGAGCGGGGTGGTATGCACAGGGCTTGGTGAAGGGAGATACTACATCACACTCGAAGGTTATCTGCGTCAGTTCGAGCAGAAACTCGGATTTACACCATATCCTGGCACGCTGAACATCGAGTTAAATCCTTACAGCATAAATCTACGAAGAAGACTGGAGATTATGAATGATATTCATATAGAAGGGTTTGAGGATGGGGTCCGGACGTTTGGGTCTGCGAAGTGCTTCAAAGTGACGATCGATGATACCGGTGGTGCGATCGTTATTCCGAATCGAAAGCACTACCCTGACAACATACTCGAGATCATAGCACCTGTGAATCTCAGAGAGCGTCTGAACGTCTCTGATGGTTGCGAGGTAGAGGTGGTTCTATGCAGAACGTGATGAATGCGATCGATGCGATGAGAGATAACAGGATGATACTGCTGTACGATGCTGCCGACCGTGAAGGCGAGACCGATCTGGTGATGCCAGCGAAGTCGATCACCGCGCACGACATTGCGTACATGCGTACGTATGGTGGCGGACTTCTCTGCGCGGTAATACCCGATAAGGCTGCCGAACGTTTCAGGCTGCCGTTTATGGCTGATATTCTGCGGCAGATACCAGATCTGGCAGCTCTTGCCGAAGGAGACCTGCCTTACGATGCCCGTTCATCGTTTTCGGTCTGGGTGAATCACAGAACCACATACACAGGCATCACAGACAGAGATCGCGCGCTTACCATGCGCAAACTCGATGAAATCGTTGAATCTGCACTGCACGGAGATAAAATAAGTTTTTCGAGTGAGTTCCGGTCACCAGGGCATGTCGCAGTACTGCGCGGTGCAAAAAACCTGTTAAAAGAGCGTAAAGGACAGACCGAACTCTCAATAGCGCTTGCAGAACTTGCTGACATCAATCCTGTGCTGTGTATCTGCGAGATGCTTGATTCTGATACAGGATACGCATTAAAAAGAGAGGATGCGAAAAAATACGCATCAAAAAACGGTTTAGTCTTTGTAGATGGGGAAGAGGTCGTATCCATGTATGAAACGGGTTGAGCGCATCAAGCACTCAATGCTTTCAACCGTTCGATATTTTTCAGCGCTTCTTCTGCTTCCTTCTTCTTTTGATCCTCTAAATTGGTTATAATTTCACCGATGGGCACATTAAGAGAATATACCTTGTAAGGACGCCCTTTTCCGGGCTTCTTCTCATCGAATTCAAGAACCCAGTTGCGCGCACGTAGTTCTCGCATTGCGATACTGACCTCGGGCTGCCTCAAGTCCGCGCCAACCTCAAGATCCTTTGATGTCACCTTATCCGTGCCTTTCAGATATGCCAGCACCTTCGCCGTATTCCGTTTCAGCCCCTGTTTGATCAATATATCCACGAATTCTTCATCGGCTTCATCCAGTACTTTCACTGCTAACTCTTTCATGATATATCACCAGTTCCGGATATGTAATTACCATATATAAATCTTGCGGTTAAAAACAACTTTTATACTTGTTATTTCTTCCGCTCCCCGAGTTCCCCACGCAGCGCAATTGATGCAGTGCTCAGAAATTCGGATTGCTTATCCTCCTCGATATTCCCGATTCTGGATCGCATTGCATTCTCATAATGCTGAATCACGGTATCATGATCGATGAACCCGTTCGAGGAGAGTTCCAGTGCAAGCATATCCAGTGTCGATAGATATATTCTTGGGCCAAGCGGGACCCCGATCTTCCGCATCGCCCTTGTAGTGCTCACGAGTGGAGAAAAAAACGATTTTAGACGGGATGTAAACTTTTTGTAGTAGTAATTTGCATGCTGGGATGCGATCATGAGTTCTGTCTCCTTATCCGGATAATTGACGACAATCCTTGCATTGAACCGATCCAGAATGTGCTGCGGCACCTCGGTGATACCCGATAGATCGTAAGGGTTCATGGTTGCGATCACATTCGCGCGGAGTGGTTTGGTGAGCGGGGTCTTCGGAAACGATACCTGCCATTCAGCCATGATCTCAGTGAATATGATCAATGTGTACTCGCTGAACCGGTTCAGTTCATCAGCGTACACGATCCCTGGTATCCCATCGCCATGCGCACGGAACAATGGTCCTGGAAGGATGTCCATCTCACCTGCCCGATATTTTCCAATATCGAGGTCGCCGATCAGATCGCTTGGAAGCGCATCCTGACTCCCGGTCACCCGGATGTACGGAACATTGTCCATCTCTCTTTTTAAAGAAGCGATCATCCGGTTCACAGCAAGCGTTTTTGCTGTGCCTGGCGGACCCTCGATCAGGAGATGAAAGCGAAGCCTGAGTTTGATCGCCTCTGCGAACAATTGCAGGTAATGTTTCATCTCATCCTGTCCGAATACCACGAGTTCAGTCATTGCAGGATGATGTGGGTCTTTTGGATGCAAAAAGGATTTGTATGGTTCGAGTGCCGGCAGAGATATCGATCCTGCAATGGATGATGCAGAGGCTTGGGGGCTTTGGTATTGCAAAATCGCTCTGAAACCCGTTCTATTTACTTTTTTGGAACGTTGGTTATTTTTATCTCGAAAGAATGTGCACCACTGCTGTTCCGCCAGATCCTCCGATATTATGCGTCATTCCGATCTCGCCTTCAACCTGTCTTCTGCCTGCCTCTCCGCGCAGCTGCTGCGCGATCTCGACTACCTGCTTGATGCCTGTTGCCCCAACCGGATGCCCGCAAGCTTTGAGACCGCCTGATGGATTCACAGGCAGATCACTGCCGATCGCTGTAACTCCTTCCTCAGTTACCTTTCCACCGGTCCCCTTCGAAAAGAATCCGAGATCCTCGATCGCGCAGATCTCTGCTATCGTGAAGCAGTCATGCACCTCCACAAAATCAATATCCTCAGGCGTCATTCCTGCCATCTTGTATGCGCGGGATGCGGCAGCTTTCGTTGCTGCAAGCGTGGTGATATCAGCCCGATCGTGTACAGTTATGGTATCTGATGCCTGTGCACTCGCTTTGATGTAGATCGGAGTGTCTGTGTATTTTCTCGCGATCTCTGCCGATGCAAGCACCACAGCAGCAGCACCATCCGTTATCGGCGAGCAGTCGAGTATGTGCAGCGGATCTGCTATCATGGTCGATCGCAGTACTGCCTCGATCGTTATCTCATTCTGGTACTGCGCTTTCGGGTTCATCGTTGCATTATGATGGTTCTTCACAGCAACAGATGCGAGCTGCTCTCTGGTGGTTCCGTATTCGTGTATATGTCTCTGTGCGATCATCGCATAGAGTCCCGGGAATGTGGCGCCTACGGCACCCTCCCATTCCCGATCGGCTGCTGCTGTGAGCATGTCAGTTGCAGCTTGCGCGCTGACATCAGTCATCTTCTCAACGCCGGCAGCGACCACGATATCTGCATGTCCGGATGCGATCGCAAGCGCGCCCATTCTGAGCGCAAGCCCGCCGGATGCACATGCAGCCTCCACGCGCGTGGATGGTATATAGAGGTGCGCAAGACCCGCATAATCGGCGATCAACGATGATATGTGTTCCTGCTCCACGAATCTGCCAGCGCTCATGTTTCCGACAAAGAGTTCATCGATCTCCTCCCCCTGCACAGAAGCATCCTCGATCGCTGACACGCCCGCTTCTACGAAGATGTCTCTGAATGATCTATCCCAGAATTCTCCGAACGATGTGCAGCCGATCCCTATGATTGCCACTTCTTTTGCCATATTGTGTCATACCATCTCTTCTATAATGAGGTTTTTCACGGGAACAGGAGAAGATCGAATTCGTCACCCAAACAACTGATCCACATACCATTGTGCATCGAACTTCTTCAGATCGCTATACTTCTGCCCGGTTCCCAGAAACAATACAGGTTTCCCTGTGATATGCGCAATCGAGATCGCTGCACCGCCCTTCGTGTCCATATCGACCTTTGTCAGGATGCTCCCTCCGATCGGCACTGCCGCATTGAACTTCCGTGCCCGTTCCACAGCATCATTGCCAGCAACCGCCTCATCCACGAAGATCACGAGATCAGGGGGTGTCACACGGCATATCTTCCTGAGTTGATCCATCAGATTGACATTCGTATGCATCCGTCCTGCCGTGTCTGCGAGCACCACATCACGGTGCTGTGCAATCGCATGCTGCACCGCATCATAGATGACCGCGGCTGGATCGCCCCCATACTGGTGCTTGATCAGTTTTACACCGAGTCGTTCTGCATGTGTCTCTATCTGCTCGGTTGCTCCTGCCCTGAATGTGTCTCCTGATGCGATCACAACAGAATATCCCTGTTCCTTCAACCTCGATGCAACCTTTGCAATCGTGGTCGTTTTTCCGGTGCCGTTCACTCCTGTAAACACGATCTTCACAGGTTTCGGAGTATTTTTGATGAACTCATCGAAATCAAACATCTCCTCAGACATCACCGAAAGAAGAGCATTCCTGAGCGCGTTTTCAACGATCTCGGCAGTGTCTCCTCCAATCTTCTTACGAGAACCGAGCAGCTCCTCTTTCATGGCATCGGCGATACTCTCGGCAACAGGAAGCGCAACATCACTCTCGAGCAGAGCCATCTCAAGATCCCAGAGCGGACCCTCAAGATCACTTTCACCGAGTATTATTTCCCGCTCAAAGATCAGAGTTTTTGCCTTTTTAGCGACTCCGATCTTTTTTGTTGGTGGTTTCTCCTGTTCTTCTGCATGAGAGCGCTTAATCTTCTGATCGATCGTGGTGCCGATCGTTTCTTTGAATGAATCGAGTTTTTCTTTTAGTTTTCCGAACATCAGATGTACGCCTGATCTGCCTGTCTCGCCTCTATCTGTTTACTTGCCTCTACCTGAATCGCCTGAATTCTCTTTGACAGATCGCTCAATGCCTGATTCATCTGTTCAAGGATTTTTGTGAGTTTCTCCTTCCTGTCGAGCAGACACTTTCTTGCAGCATCGGCAGAGACCTCCGCGCTTATGCCTGCGCCGAGACCAACGATCGCACGATCGGATCTAACCAATCTGGCATGCACGAACGAGCTTGCACCAATGGGTACAAACGACATGACCTC
>PIXW01000239.1 GCA_003601535.1 ANME-2 cluster archaeon | reverse complement strand
CCCCGTCTACAAAAAAACCATCGCGATAAAGATCACATAGACCATAATAAACAGCATACCGACCCTCCTGTCAAAAACTCCTCGATACCGTATAAAAATTACCATCGCCATCGCCAGAAAGACCATCAGAACGATATCGTCCACGAGGGTCTCGCCATCGGCCATCGGGATGGTCTGTATTCCAGCGCCAATTCCAAGACCAAGCAGGATGTTTGCGATGTTGCTTCCAATGACATTTCCGAAAACCAACATACCCTGTCTCTTCCTGGCGGCTACAATCGAGACCGCAAGTTCCGGAAGCGAGGTTCCGAGTGCGACCATCGAGAGCCCGATGATGGTTGCTGAGACGCCCAGTTCCGATGCGATATCGATAGCAGCACCAACCAGAAACTTGCATGCCAAAAGCACACCTGCAAGCCCCACGATAGTATAGAGTATGGATCTGATGACGTTATTTTCATGAACCTTTGGAATGATATGCTGCGACCGGTGTATGACGTATCCGTCCCAGATATACCACCCGTACACGATGATAAGCAGCAACCCTTCCACGCGTGTGATTTTGCTATTATACAAAAGACAGCATGATGCGAGAACCAGTATCAGCACATGGGTCTTTGCATCACGGTAGACACTGGAATCGATTGCAATGGGATAAAAAAGACATGCTGCGCCAAGTACCAGCGCGATGTTGGTGATGTTCGATCCGATGATGTTCCCGATCGCAATTTCTGGGTTGCCGGTAAGCGATGAGTATGCAGAGACCGTAATCTCGGGAAGCGACGTTCCGATCGCAACAACGGTCGCACCGATCATGAAATCTGACACGCCTATAGCCCTTGCGAGTTTCGATGCGCCGCCAGTGAACCAGTCACTCGAATATGCCAGGAAGATAGCGGATGTCAGCAGGACAAGGAGTTCTATCAGCATAAGATTAAATCGGTTTCATAGTACATAATCTTTATAACTATGCATGGCAACATATCATCCGGAGGAAACCAACATTGGCAAGAAAAACGACCAGAAAAGCTGATCGATGGAAGACAAAGAAATGGTACCAGATCGTAGCCCCTGAGATGTTTGGCAGGACAGTCATAGGGGAAACTCCTGCAGATGCACCAGAGAAACTGATCGGACGGGCGATGGAGGTCACGGTTGGCGAGATAACAAACGATTACTCGAAACAGAACATCAAACTGCGGTTCAGGGTCGAGGATGTGAGCGGTGACACAGCAAACACAGTATTTGTCGGACATCAACTGACCAATGATTATATCGCATCGCTCATTAAGCGCCAGACCTCACGCATCGATACCAATCTGGAGGTGTATACGAAGGATGGATATCGGGTACGGTTAAAACCGACCTGCTTCACGACACATCGTGCAAAAACAAGCCAGATGAAGACGATACGTGAGAAAACGAATGAAATTATTCTAGATCGCGCAAAAAAACTTGATTTTGAAAAGTTGATCGAGGAGATAGTGCAGGGAAAACTTTCCGCAAAGGTTTATCGCAGCGTAAAAGGTATATATCCACTGCGCAGGGTGGAGATTGTAAAAACAGAGATTACTGGTGCTCCGGCTGGGCGGTGACGGGCGCTGAAATCCGTCTCATTCGTGATCTTACGGTGCTGATTTTTAATTTGTTATCGGGGAGGCTATAATTTGAGAGATATGTAACTCCTTTGCCAGAACGTAAGCTTATATGCCTCGAAAGCAGAATGTCAACACATGTCAGCAAGAACTGAAGGTGTCGGTGTTCCTGAAACGATGATCGCACGGATGGGAGATATCGAAAGAAATCTGTTTCTGAAGATTTTGAAGGTGACAGAGGCTGGGGCGGTCGCTTCTGCACGATGGATAGGTCTCGGTGACCGACATGCAGCAGATGATGCTGCGGTTGAGGCGATGCGAAGGGTGCTGGCAAGATTCGATATCGATGGCGAGATTGTGATAGGCGAGGGCGAGCGAGATGAGGCGCCGATGCTGTATATCGGAGAGAAGGTCGGAACCGGGAATGGGCCCAAGGTCGATATTGCAGTCGATCCGCTCGAGGGTACGAATCTTGCAGCAGAGAATCAGTTCGGAGCGGCATCGGTGATGGCAATGTCAGAAGCAGGTGGACTTATGCATGCGCCTGATATCTACCTCGATAAACTGATCGTTGGTCCTGAGGTGGTGCGATATGAAAAGAAGACCGGAAAACGACTTGATCTCGATTCAGCACCTGAATATAACCTGAAGATAGTAGCAGAGGCACTGAACCGCAGAATCGAAGATCTGATCGTGGTGATACTCGAACGACCAAGACATGCGGAATTGATAAAAGAGGTGCGGGATACCGGCGCGAAGGTGAGGCTTGTTACTGATGGCGATTTGATGCCTGGAATAGCAGCAGGCATACGCGGCACCAATGTTCATGTCGGTATGGGCATCGGAGCAGCACCAGAAGGCGTTCTGACCGCATCCGCGCTCCGGACGACTGGAGGGAAGATAATCAGCCGATTCATTCTGCCAGCAAAGGCGAATCAAAAGAGCGAAGATGAGATAACAAAAGAATACGATAAATTCATTCCGAGATTGCTTGATATGGGGATTAATGATATCGATAAAGTACTTTACACAGAGGATCTTGCTCCTGGAAAGGATACCATCTTCTCAGCAACAGGTGTAACACAGAGCGATCTGTTCGAGGGCGTGAACTTCTTTGAGAACGATGGTGCAAGGGTACGATCTGTTGTCATGGGCTCTGGTTCCGGGATCGTTCGTTTCGTCGACAGCATATATATCATCGACAAGGAAGAGACGCCGATCCGAATGCGATAAGCGATAAGGTGACGTATGAGCGGTCTTCTGTTGAATGCAGCGGCATGTGCTGCGATAGCGATGTCCGCATTCGCGTTCGTATGGACGCTGCATAAGCAGGAGTATAAGGATACAAACCTTCCCTCCCTCTGGGCATTGATCCTCTTCTGGGCAACGATTGCATTAGCCTTTCTGTTCGTCTGTGTTCGCGTGATCGCGGCATTTTATGGCTATACTGGCGTTGATAGGATCTGTTATTATCTTGCATCCATCCCTCTTGCATTTCTTCCGGTGTCACTGGTATTCTTCATCGTTTATGTTGTTACAGGGGATAAAAGAGCGAGCCTGGCGATGTCCCTGATATTTTCAGCATTCGGCATCGTGTATCTATGGTTTCTCTTCACATCTGAGATCGCTGGTCCCGAAGTGACCTACTGGGCTACCATCTTCTCTATCGACAGCGATGCCGCAATCACCGTATACCTGTCAGGACTGTTCATCGTGCCGACAGCGATGGTTATCGCTCTTCTCGGGATCATTCTGGCTCGAAAAATCTCAAAACGCCACCGGTACCGCATAGCACTGACGCTGGTTGCGATATCCATCGTCTTTGATTTCATTCTTGTGGATGCGATTGCGATTTGGGATGTGATGCAGGTGGTATCCCGCATATTCATACTGATCGGTGTTGTTCTCGCTTTTCTTGCATACCATCCGCCAGATACGTTGCAGGACCGTCTCGGAATCAGGGAAATCCATGACGAGATAGAGGTGATCGATGGGTGAGATCGACGTTTCTCTGGAGCAGGAGGCTGCCGCATACTTTCGATCGCTCGGCATCAACCAGGGTCCTGGTGATATCCAGTACCGGCTGATCATTCTTGCCCTTGCATCCAATGAAGGGAGAGTCACCTTGTTCTCAGATATTCGCGCATACACTGATCAGGTTGCTGATCGCGGCAGTGTTGCAAGCAAGCTCAAGACCGTCTTCTTGCTGGAGGGGCTCGCGAAGAGGGTGCAGCGTGGCGGATACGTGATCACAGATAAGGGACTTGCAGCAGCAAGATTCATCGAGAAGTCAACCAAATTTTACAAAAAATACATGCAGATTGACGCAATCATCGAGCGGATACCATGAATATCGGAATTGCGATCACTGATCAGAACGACTGGACCACACGTGCTCTCATCCAGTCGATAAGAGATAGGGGTGCATCTCCGGTTCCATTCAGGTTGAGCGAAATCACATCTTACGCGTTCGATCTTCCTGAAACTGGTGGAATGGATGCTGCAATCGTGCGTGATGTTGGTGCTGGTGCATTCGAGGAGGTTTCTTTCAAATTTGATCTCTTAAGAATCCTTGCTGAAGAAGTGCCGATCATAAACACGCCAGAATCGATACAGAATGCTGCAAACAAATATTATTCCCTCTATCTGCTCAAAAAATCAGGTCTCCCGGTACCGGAGACGGTTGTGACTTGTGATGTGGATGTTGCGATGGATATGCTTGACCGATGTGGTGAGATCGTGATCAAACCGATCTTCGGGTACAAGGGAATCGGAATCAGACGTTTTCGAAGCGATCCTGACCTTTTCGACTCAAATCGCAATTTTATTGAAGAGATACTTTCGAAAAGGGGGGTACTTTATCTTCAGGAATTTATACCCATGAAACGGGATATGAGGGTCTTTGTCGTCGGGAATCGGGCTGCTGGCTCGATCTATAGATATGCCCGGAATGGATGGATCACCAATCTGAGCCAGAGCGGAAGACCTGAGCGCTGTGTGCCGGATCCGGAGCAGGAAGAGATCGCGATTCAGGCATCAAATGCCATCGGCACTGCTTTTGCAGGTGTTGATATCGCTGAAACCGGCGATGGTCTCGCAATTCTCGAGATCAACGGTACACCATCCGGAAAAGGAATATTTGAGGCGTGTGGAGTCGATGTTACCAGAGATATTGTAGATTATGTGATCTCGATGTTGAGCAAAAGGATTTAATAAATGCGGTACAATTTTTCGCCGGTGAATTACCGATGAAACGAGAACTGATGGATATCCTTGCCTGCCCGATATGCAAAGGCGATCTCGAACTGAATGTTACCGAAGAGAATGGTGAAATCATCACAGGCACGTTATATTGCAAGAAATGCGATGAATACTATCCGATCGAGGACGGTATACCAAACATGCTTCCACCAGACCTCCGTTGAATAATATGGATCGGAAAAAATCCTTGCAGCAGATCGTTCTGAACCGGATTCGATTCAACTCCATCGAATTTGAGACTCAGCACGTTGAGTTGATGATGCGACGCGGCAGAGACTATACATTTCCGATCAGGATCACAAACTACGGTGCGCCAACCCAGATATATCTATCTGCCAGTCCGGAAATCGAGGACGACATCAGGTTTCTGCGCAATGATTTTGTTGCGATCGGGAGGACTACGATAGATGTGGTCGCGCATATTCAGACGCAACGACACGGAAGTATCTCTGTGACCGTCGGATACGGCGCGAATACTGAGAGCTTTGATATCGATCTGTTGGCAGAACCAGATCAGGGAATCGAGGTGGACTTAAGCCTCGCAATTCCAGGAAAAGTGAATCGATACCAATCGCCGCAGATGCATAAGACCGCGGCATTAAAAGCGGTCGGCGCGCTGATGTTCATTCTCGTGATACTGACGCTTTTTACGGGTGTGGT
>PIXW01000238.1 GCA_003601535.1 ANME-2 cluster archaeon | reverse complement strand
TTTAATCCAGTAGTAATTATAAGCAACCCTGTAAGCGCTATTATTGTTTTCCAATCTACAAAAGAAGGATAACTGGCTATTTCGTAGGGATGCAAAACAGATAGAATAATAAATAGAAAAAGGAATACGAATAGAACAATCTCTTTTTTAATAAATTCTATCACATCTCTCATATCCTACTTCCAGCCGAATTGCAGATAACGTTTTCAGCTTTTGGCCTCAGATGTTCGTTCCGGAAACAGTTTGACCGATTTTACGCCATCCGCAACTACACTCACGATGCACGAAACTTTAATCCCTGCTGCAACCCTTGTTGATCGAGTGGCAGGCCACAGATTGGAGATAGATCTGAGAAAATCGATCCCAAATCCGAGTGTTAGAACCCAGAAGAAGATGACCGGATCGATCTTGCGTATTCGCTTGATAAATCCAGTTTTCTGAGCGAGATCCCGTAAGAACTCCTCTGGAAACATCTGCACGAGATATTCAACACTCGGGTCGGTTTGTTTAGTGTGGTTGTCCATACCATCGTCCTCAGAAAACTATGATTGTAGTTATTGTACATAACGATGGTGATCTGACATTCCGCAGGTTGCCGTCCATTTTCCATAATTTCTACTGATAGCGGTTTTATGTATTTCAAAAATATTATTTTTACACTGTAGATATATATGAACAAACTTTAGAGACCTGATTTGACCACCTTCGGTAGAATGGGCATATGCATTGTTCAGAATCATTTGCACATAAACATTGAAAAACGCAATCATCTGCCACTATTCAACATTTACGAAAAAGATTTGTTTTCAAAAGGTACCTGCGGAATGTCAGTTATATAAAACCTCTGGAACAGGACGGTCAACACCCGATGGCATGACAGTCTCCATCATTCCATCACACATCTGTGCAATCTGATCATTCTCTCGATCGCATCACGGTTGAACCCGCGTTCTCTCATCCGTTTGATGCGTTCGTCTATACTGATCCGGCTGGTGTCATCCACCAGATTATCGGCATGTGCAACGATCATCTCCTCGATTGTCTCTGGCAGATAATCCTTTTTTGGAAGTCCGAGCCGTACCGCTTCATCCTTCGGAATGCCAGCACCGATATGCCGTTCGATGATTCTTACGATCCGGTCATCCAGTCCCAGTGACCGTGCAATCTCAGCTCCGATCACCGCGTGGTCGATGCCGTTGGATCGTGCACGCCCGATATCATGAAGCAGCGCGCCGGTTGTCACCAGTTCGATATTGACATGGCTGTGATGTCTTTCTTTGTATCGCATCGCAATCTCACTGGCGCATTCTGCGACTGCCAGACAGTGTTCGATAACGTTTGGTGAACACCCTACCTTATGCAGCAGGCGGATGGCTTCTTCCGGTTTCATTTGAATCTCGTGATTATCTTTTAGTTTGTTACGTTAGAAACATTTCTTTTGTGGTTTCCAATTCCAGAATGTCTTTCGGAAGTACTGAGAATCGAAAATAGGTATCGAAAGGTATTAATGCCATCAGATCAACAATTTTGTAGATATGGAATGAAGGACTCAGTAAGCATTATATCAGGGCCGTCCTCGCAGGTACTGGCTGGGAGAGTTGCGCGTGCAGCGGGATATCCCCTTGCGGCTATCGAATTTTCTAGATTTCCGGATGGCGAACGATATCTGCGTATATCCGATATCCCTGATCATGCCATAATCATCCAGTCAACTCCAGCCGATTCTGATTATATCTCGCTTCTGCAACTCCTCGATGCAAGCAGCGCATCCGATCAAATCGATGTGGTCATCCCATATTCCGGTTATGCGCGGCAGGATAAACGATTCAGGGATGGTGAACCAGTGAGCGCGCGTGCGCTTGCGCGTGCGATCACGGCGGATCGTGTATTTACGATCAACATTCATAACGAGAACGTTCTTTCATACTTTGATGTACCTGCTACCGATCTTAATGCCGCGCCAGTGGTCGGTGAGTATATCGCATCGATGGAACTGAACGATCCGATGATCATTGCGCCCGACAAGGGTGCGATCGATCTTGTGCGATCAGCATCCGAATATCTTGGGGTTGATTTTGATTACATGGAGAAGACACGTTTGAGTGGAGATGATGTATTGATAAAGACAAAGGAAATTGATGTTGCCGGAAGAGATGTTGTTATACTGGATGATATCATCTCAACTGGAGGTACAATCGTAAAGACAGCTATGTTGCTCCGAAACAACGGTGCAAACAGGGTATTTGCTGCATGCATCCATCCGGTACTTGCCCGCAATGCAGTGCTGCGCTTATTTGCTGCTGGTATCGAGGATATCATAGCAACCGATACGCTCGACAGAAGCGTGAGCAGGGTCAGCGTGGCAGAACTGATCGCTGATGTATTCAGAGGGAATCGATGAATCAAGTAACAAACCTCGTATCAAGATTCGATACGTACACAAGAGCTCATAAACCAGAGCAACTGGTCATTCCGCCGCTCGTTGCGCTTGCAATCGCACTGGTCATCCTTGGCGGAATGTTTGTTGGTACAGGCGCACCGATGCGTCTTGGATTCGAGTTTGAGGGCGGTACGATCGTTACCCTTGCCACCAGTGACTCGCACGATCTTCTGAAGGACGCGTTTTCTGATTATCCAGTCATTGATGTGCGGGATTCAGGCGGCCGCAGAATGATCAGATTCGGTCCGATGAATGATGCTGAAAAGAGATCACTGGTAGAGAAGGTCAATAGTGATTATGAATACGCAACTCCGGAAATCAAGCAGATGGACCCGGTATACGGAAAATCGCTGCAAAAGCAGGCGTTAAAAGCGATACTGATATCGTTCTGTCTCATGGCGGTGATCGTCTTTCTGATATTCCGGACATTCGTGCCTTCGGTAGCAGTTGTGCTCTCCGCGTTCTCGGATATTGTGATTGCATCCGCATTCATAGCCATAACAGGCATTGAATTATCACTCGGAACAGTAGCTGCTCTCTTGATGCTGATCGGGTATTCGGTGGACAGCGACATCCTTCTGACAACGAGG
>PIXW01000237.1 GCA_003601535.1 ANME-2 cluster archaeon | reverse complement strand
TCAACGACACGCTCGATAGCAACCACATACGCAGAACGCCGCATATTTACGCCGTACTTCTTAGAACCCCGGAGTGTAGCGTGATATGCAGCAGTCATCTTCTCGTCCAGACGTTCATGGATCTCCTGTTCAGTCCAGCAGTACATATTGAAGTTCTGCACCATCTCGAAGTACGAAACCGTCACGCCGCCGGCATTGCACAGGAAATCCGGTATCACATGAACGCCTCTTTCATACAGAATATCATCTGCTTCTGGCGTGGTTGGGCCGTTAGCAGCTTCAGCAACAATCTTTGCTTTGATATCTGGAGCGTTCTTCTCGGTGATCATATTCTCAAGAGCGGCGGGCCAGAGGATATCCACATCGAGTTCAAGGAGGTCTTCGTTGGATATGGGTTCTGAACCCGGGAAGTTGATGACCGAACCTGTCTGTGCCTTGTGCTTGTAGACCGCCTGCGCATCAAGACCTGCAGGGTTGTATATGCCGCCCTTGCTATCGCTGACCGCCACGATCGTTGATCCAAAGAGTGTCTGCCCGAGCAGCGCGGCATGATATCCCGCATTCCCATAGCCCTGTATCGCCACAGTAGCGCCTTTCAGGTCTATGTTACATTCTTTTGCAGCTTCACGCACGCAGTACCAGCCGCCGCGGGCTGTTGCGTCAGTCCGTCCGGCAGAGCCACCCACACAGACCGGTTTTCCTGTGATGACGCCGAACTGGTTCTTTCCTGCAATCTTTGAGTACTCATCCATCATCCAGGACATGATCTGGGGCGTGGTGTACACATCAGGCGCGGGTATGTCCTGATCCGGTCCAATGAACTGGAAGACCTTGTCGATGTATGTCCGGCTCAGACGTTCCAGTTCGCCCTGCGACAGTTCTTTTGGGTTGCAGATGATGCCGCCTTTCGCACCTCCGAGTGGTATATCAGCGAGAGCACATTTCCATGTCATCCACGCAGCAAGTGCACGGATGGTATCAATCGTTTCATCCGGGTGGAACCGGATTCCGCCCTTGGTCGGACCTTTCACATCGTTGTACTGTACACGGAATCCCTGAAATACCCTGATAGAGCCATCGTCCATGCGGATGGGTAGTGATACGTGCAGTTCACGCATCGGAACTCTGAGAATCGCGTGTGTGCCAGGGTCCAGATGGAGAATATCTGCGCATATATCCAGTTGTTTCTGAGACATTTCGAATGGATTGGGTGTTGCCATTTACGTTCACCAGACATAGGTTATCGGTAGGTGATATATAAAGTAGCTGTAGAGGTTTTGATTGATTGCCATCTCAAGAATCCGGACGTCTAATGGATACTCATTTCTGACACACACGTAGCCCTTATGAGATCCGATCGCAAAAGCACCGATGATTATGCCCTCGAATGGAACATGCTGGATATAGTGACCGCGCACGAATAACCTGTATACTTAAGGCAATACATCTCGAAACTACTTCCTACCAACTCGTTTTACCGCAAAATTCGCAACCTCTGTGTCCCTCTGTGTACTCTGTGGTTTGGTACGAAAAACTCTCAAAAACAGTGCCGGTATCTGCTGTGTTGAATAACTATTGGAAAAATGCTATGTATGGGCGCAATTCGTCTTTTTCTTTGAAATTGATGGAATCGATAGCAGTAGGTGTGTTTGGATGGAATTATTCAGCACAGCAGTGGCTACGAAAGGTATATATGTAATTAGCACATTGTCAATCGCACAACAACAAAGGGAGGTATAAGCTATGCCAAGTGTTGGACAGGAATTGCTGAATGTGCCGTTTGGTGACATGATAAAGGAGATGGCGTTTGCCATTGCAGAATCTCAACAAGCGCTGGATATGAACTCGATCGAGGTGGCGCAGACACTGGCTGAGACCGAATTGCCAGTAGGGAGCGTAATTCTGGCGATCGAACAGCCGGTCGATGATGAGGGCAATCCAACCGGATCGCCCACACTGGTCACAAATGATCAACCCATGAATCTTCTGACGTATGGTCTTGAACCCAGATTCTATGAGTTCACAGAATCGATCATAGAGGTGAAGATGACGATCTCGATGAAGGTGGAACGATCTCTCGAGAGGAGTTTTAAGCGAACATTCGATTTTAAGAATAAGACGACTTTCAGCGGGTCTTACAGTACAAGCGGGCTTGCAAGTCTGCTCTTTGGAAAGGCGAAAGCCAAGATCAAGAACGAGACCACGGTGGCGTATTCGTCCACCTACAATGCAAAGTACAAATCGAAGTTCACGTTCAGCGAGACCGGGACGAGTCTTCTGAGGACGACTCTGAAACCAGTGCCACCACCTGATCGCGCACTGCCCACGATCAAGGTCAAGGAGACCTCAGGTGGGGGCGGCAGTACCTGAATGATAGTCCCAACTCGACCTGAATCAATCGAGGTTGGTTGACATGTCACAGGAGGATGAGATAGAGGACGTGCTGATACGTCCGCTCGGCAGTGTGTTGAGGATGGTTGGATCTTCAATCGCCGAGGCGCAGAGAGCACTGGATGAGAACTCCATTGCAACCCAGAAGATGATCGATCTCGCCATCAAGAGCGGTGAGATCGATTATGACATTCAGGCGCCATGGTACCACTTACCTGATACCGTGATCGAACTGAAGATATCTCTCTCGATGACTGATAAGAAAGAGATCGACAAGAATGGCAAGGTAAGAGGGTACATGCCTGTGATGCTCGCAGCACCACTGAACGCAACGTACAAGAACACATACAACTACGATGTTCAGGGTTCGAGCCAGTTGAAAGCGAAGATCGTCTCGATACCACCCGCAACAAGGATATCCGAGTGATTCTAATGGCTGAAAATCTGAGATCAAGGATCAAAGAACTGGAAAAGGACGTCAAACTCAGGGATAACATCGTCGCTGGTCTGCAGGCAGGGAAACTTGAGAGCGATTCAAGGAGTGCGGTTCTTGAGAAGCGAGTTCGCGAACTCGAGGCAGAGAATCTGGAGTTGAGCAAGAATGTAAGCAAGCTCCAGATGGAGCGCCCGAAGATACCATCTGCAAGATTGATATCGAGTTTCAGAGACGCTCTTGATGATATGCAGGTCTCACTCGAGAGCAGGAAGGGCAGGACGAAGTATCTTGTCAGCGATATCGACATCAGCCTGAAGGCAAATGTGAGTTATGAAGATGACCAGATCCACTTTCAGCTCCCGAAACTCGATGATACCATCTCCCCTGATAATCTGAGTACCGTCAACTTCAGGATCAAATCAATGCCCGAGATGAGAGAGGATATATTCGGGTATGAGGAGGTTATGGATCTCATCGGCATGAATATCGAGAAGGGAGAAGATCTGATCATCGAAAAAGGATTTAAGGTAGGAGAGATTGAATACAGGTACACCGAGCAGATAGAACCTGATACAATCGTCGGGCAGATGCCATCTCCGTTCGCACTTGCACCTCCAGGGAGTTTGATCGATATCGTGGTCTCAAAACGTGCTATGGTAAAGGTTCCAAACTTCCTTGGACTCTCCTTAGACGAGGCGAAGAGGATTTTTGAGAGTACTGAATTGACTATCGGTGATGTATCAGAGAGCGCAAGCGAATCGCCTGAAGGAACTGTGGTAAGCCAGAGCATAATGGCTGGTGAGGAGGTCCGTCATGGAACCTCCATTGACCTGGTGATTGCAGAGAAGCGCAAAGCGAAAGAGGAAGAGGCAGAGAGCATCAGAGAACTGGCAGGCATTGGTGCCTATCATTCGGATAAACTCGATAAGATCGGGGTAAAAACGACAAGAGATCTTGCATCCACTCCGGTATCAGTGATCCGCAAGGCAACCGGCGTACCTGAGAGAGTTGCGGATGAATGGAAGGCGATGGCGTCCATCCATAACAAGGAGATGGGGAAACACGGGGCATATCTTCTGGTAAAAACCGGCATAAAGTCGGTTGAGGACTTGAAGAATGCAGCCCCATCAAAACTCTACAGTACGCTGAAGAATAGTATAATCCGAAGAAGAGTGAGAGTTCCACCTGGTTTCTCTCTGAGTGAAGAAGAAGTTGCCAGCTGGGTTGAAAGTGCCAGAAAGGAGTGATTGGCATATCGGTCGAGACGTTCTTCGTGCGATTGAGTGATCCGGTTACGCCATGTAAGATCGAGTCGTTTGCCGAAATGGTGGTGGCACGCGGTGGGAGAGTTGAACTCGTCGCGAAAGACGCGCTTATAATCGGCATCGATAATGCTTTCGTGGAGGAGTTACGTGCTCTCCCGACCGTGAAACTCATCGGAGGTGTTGGTATACCGCAGAGGAGGGTTCCGGTCATAAAAAGAGTTACCCGCGGCAGTTAACGAATCACTCAATCTGTAAATAGTGCACATCCAATACTTATATGAAGGCCGTCTCTCCAACAACAGATTATACCATGCATCTCACACCCAATGAACGGCGCGTGCTTTCGGCATTAAGCGACCTGAAAGTAACAATACCAAAAGAACTCGCGGAGAAGTCGGACCTGAATCCGGATGCTCTGATGCAATCTGCTTTTCTTCTGGAAGAGAAAGGACTTGCCGAGATCCGTGAGTTTGTGGTAGAGACTTACACCCTATCAGAAGAGGGAAAAAAATATGCGAAAGAGGGTCTCCCGGAACGCCAGATAATCTCATACATACGATCCTGCACCGAAAGTGTAACAATCTCAGACCTGCGCAACGAATTTTCCCCAGCCATGGTCGGGATATCTCTTGGCTGGCTGCGGCGAAAAGGTTGGGCTGCGGTTGTGGATGGTGCAATCGTGCCTGCTGGTGATGCGGCGCCGCGTGTGGGTGCGGATGAGGATGTGCTGAAGAAATTGCTTGAAGAGAACGTTCTGATCGAAGATGCGCACAAAAAAGCAGTGAAAGACCTTATCAAGCGAAAACTGGTGGATTCAACCGAGAAAAAACTGAGAACGATCGCAATAACAGAAGAAGGGCTAAAACTCGCAGGTGAGATTGCGGATCAGGCAGATGTGGGCGAGATTGCGCAACTGACATCTGAGATCATACGAAGCCGAAGATGGGAGAACATCCGTGCGTATGATATCCATGCGCCCGTGCCACGGGCATACTGTGCGAAGATCCATCCTTACCAGCGTCTGATCGACCAGATGCGCCATATATTGCTTGAGATGGGATTTACCGAGATCAAAGGAGATATCGTGCAGAGCTCCTTCTGGAACTTCGATGCATTATTCCAGCCGCAGGATCATCCGGCGCGGGAGATGCAGGATACATTCTATCTCGATAGCGAGGCAGAGCTTCCCGAAGGTTATGAGCGGGTCAGGGATGTCCATGAATTCGGCGGCGATACAGGCTCAACCGGATGGGGCGGAAAGTGGAGCGCAGAATTGGCTCGAAGAGAGGTACTTCGCACCCACACCACGGCAATCACGATCAGATATCTTGCAGAGCATCCTGATCCTCCCAGAAAAGCGTTCTGCATCGACCGGGTCTACCGCCGTGAGGCGATCGATCCGACGCATACGCCTGAGTTTGAGCAGCTCGAAGGCGTGGTGATGGATCCCGGGGTCTCGTTTGCCAATCTTCTCGGATATCTTGTCGAGTTCTATCACTTTATGGGTTTTCCGGATGTGCGGTTCAGACCAGGGTATTTCCCGTACACAGAGCCGTCTGTTGAACCAGAGGTCTATGTTGAGGGTCTCGGATGGGTTGAACTCGGTGGCGCCGGGATATTTCGGAAGGAGGTGACCGCACCGCTCGGAATCGAGTGTCCTGTGCTCGCATGGGGGCTCGGCGTCAGCAGGGTTGCGATGCTCAAGCTTGGGCTTCGTGATCTGCGCGAACTGTATCAGTCTGATATCGACTGGCTGCGGGAGAGTCCGGTCTGTGTGTAGCACCTGTTACCCGCGTTTCTTAAGAATCCTCGAAACTTTTCGCTCCAGTTCTGGCAGATCGCTCGTAACAGTTGACGAAGGGAGGAGCCTCGATATTTGCGTATTTCTCGATGTTTGCTGTGTTAACAACGGTTATCGGATTCAGTGATCTCGCTCTGGCGATATTTGGTGACACCGGGATAGGATACGCTATCCGGCACTCTCTGTTCTTGCGGTGATGATTCGGCACAGAGCTTGCAAGATTCGC
>PIXW01000236.1 GCA_003601535.1 ANME-2 cluster archaeon | reverse complement strand
ATTCTACCGCGAGATCGAACGATTCCACGCAGATCCGCGATTCGACCAGATGGTCGTGATCGTGGAGGGCACGCTCTCGGACTTCTTGCTGTATCAGCCAGAGTTCACCGGCGGGAAGTTCGACTACAAGCGCAGGTTTGCCACGAAAAAAAACGACTCGGTGAACGAAAAGAAGATGACAACACTCGCCGATCTGTTCATGCTGGGTGTGTCCATCCTGTTCTGCGACAACGCGACACTGGCAGCACGAATGTACGGCAGGCTGATCCGAGAGGCGATCAGAAAAAAGTATTGGAGACTGCTGGAGTTAGAGCCGCCAGCATCCTCATAAATATATGATAGAAGCCCATTATTGTTCTGGATCATATCCTCTGAAATTGATTAATTGGTTGTGTTTTCGTGCTCGGCGTCTAAAGTCTCTTATTTCTTCCATAGTCCAGTATTGCGGAATCGGATCATCATAACTGCAATTATAGCAACAATCGTTGATCTTAACACCCCACCTTTTCAGATATTCGAGTTTAAGCAAACAATCGGCATAAGAAACTTTCCAATTCGTAAGCACGAAAACCGAAATATCCGAGGCACGATATCCTGCGGTTTGTAAAATGTTCAATGTATGATTGATTGAATCTTGTCCCTGCCGAACTCCACCATCCCATGCAATTCGTGGTTTGACGAATCTGGCGCGTTTCAACGCAAACGCTTTGTCCTCATCTAACAATCGAAAGTCGAACCCGCACACTGCTTCAAAGTGAACAACTTTTCCATTTACGCGTGTTTTTCTTAAATCATCCAATACGGTGAGTATATTTGGGTGCGCAAGGATGTTCTCATCTACTAGAAGCACTTTGTTTCGATTAAACGGCATTGGAAGATTTATCACCTTAAAATCATCACTGTAACAATACGGGCAGTTATGCGGGCATCCTTTCGTGATTTTAGTTACTTGGTAGTCTTCTTTTTGTTCATAAGGCGTTCGCGCTATCGCATCCCAGTCAAGTACTGGATCATTGCCGAGGTTTTTCCATCCAACCCCATCGATGAAAACGCGATCATAATGTTTCAACCTTTGTTGTTTTAATTCACTGATTGCTTTTGGAAAATCCCACGTAAACATCAAATCGATCATAAGCCAATTCTTATCTTTATACAATTCCTTGATCTGATAGTGTGCGGGGTTGTAGATACTGCGTTTTCCGATTGTGATTATGTCTACTGTCATATTATGCGACTCTCATTTAACTTATTCTGATCAATCTTCTCATCCCATTGCTCCGCCATGGCTTCCGCGATGCCCTCAAAGGTTCGACTCCGTATCTTCCATCGATCAGGACCTGGAGGCAGGCACATCGTCCATGCTGCACCCCGTTTCCGTCCGTTTTTCTGAACCCACATTTTACCCCTGCCTACAACATTGGTTGGCACAAGTTTTGGAAGATTTTTGAGCCAGAGACCGGTCTTCTTCTGTGCTTCATCTCCGAACCAATACGGCTGTATATACTGATCAGGCGGTCGGTATGCCTTCGTAAGAATTCCTGGAGGGTTCTCCGCAGCGATTTTTGGGATATCCGCTTCCATCAATGTAATAAAGAAATCTATCGCAGCTTGCTGTCTACCATCCGCCTGTTTTTCTGCCCACCATCTTGCTCCACTGACACAGAGATGCTGGCACGGCGGGTGCGCAATCATCATGTCCCATCCATCGTCCAAGACATCCAGAACATCTCCTTTGATGTGCTGCCCCGGGCGTTCCGTATCAAGCAGATCACAACTCCATGCATCGTGCCCGCGTTTTGCAAACGCGTCTCTCACGATGCCGGAAAACTCGCATGCGACTAATATTTTCATGAGTCGCTACTACTCCATGTGCTTCTTCTAACTATCTCTTTTGAGACGCGCACTATACTATCCCACACATCTAGTGTCGCCGTTGATACCTCATAGCGACACATCAAATATGTCTCACATAGATCTTTCATGGTGTCTGCAAGTTCTGTCTCGTCGATGGCGGTTAAGTCATAGTCTTTGTTTAGCGTTCTTATCATGTCTGTCGTATTACTGCCTCTTACTCCTTGCATTCCAAACACGCAGTCAAGATGAAATCATGCCAGTTTAGCCCATATTCCTTTTTCACGCGGAGCATCGTTTCATACTCCTCGTCCGTGAACGTTTCGTTTAAGGTTTTCATGCGATCATCTCTGTTTTGCAGCACGCAGCACCGACCATGATCTCATTCGAGAACGGGAGCGACCCGCACGGGATTGCACCGCCGACACAGAGAATCTGCAAACTTCTCTGCGATCTGCCCTAGCAGATGCCGATGCTACGTGTTTCTGCACACACAGTGATGCGGCACCGACGGAGTCGAACCGTCGCACCATCACATGGCTCGCGAAACCATGCTTTCTCGCCAATGTTTTGACCGTAACACGGACGATACTACCCCAATCCCGCTTTGGTCAAGCGTGATTGGTTCATTGGTGATGTGCGCCAGCATGTGCCGCAATAATAAGTTAGAAAGTAACTCTATATAAACTTATCGGTGGTTTCAAATTTCCGGCCGGATATGGATTTAGGCATCGTCACTATCTCCGTTATATCTGCATTCATCACATGTCACGATCCCATCTGGCGTTTCACAACGTAATTTGCTGTCCGGAAACCACTCCTCAGTGGGATCCATAATCCCGCACATCATGTCGCGCCATTCATCGAGCCAGTAGTCTTTTGTCATGTATTTGTGCTATGGTTTATGCTCCTTCAGATGCCGCAAAAGCCGCCCTTTCGCAATGATTCTGCCGCGTTTGCGGCTATACTGGTCCTTGCGGTTGCAGATAGCTACACCATAGAACCCACAATTGGCAAGTTCTTTCTGCATCCATACCCCCGGGTTTTTGATGATCTCGGGGCACATGTATGCACGAGTATCTAATTCGAAAATTGTTTCCAATCCGAGATGCCCAAAATAGTTCAATGGAGTATCTGTAGCAATTGTGACTCCGTTGAAGAGTTGGAGTACACGACGATAAACACCGAGATGTATTTCCCGAACATGATATACGTATGGTTTCACGCCGATGCGTTCAAATTCGGCGTCAATCCGAGATTCGAGTTTTGATTTCATATCTACCTCCTAAAAAATCGAAGAGAGGCTACAGAAACGCCTCTCTCAACAATTTCATGCCACCACCTCAATCTTCGGATACTTCGTCTTCACGAGTTCAGTGCCGAACTCCTTGATCAGCGCCACGATCATGATCGGTGCACAGACCGGCTTCAGGAAGCATGATGCATCGCTGTAGACATATTCACCGTCCGGGGTGCACCATACGTTGTATTGGTTCACTCTGTAGTGCGTGCCGCTCTTGTCCATCGTCTCAACTTCGTATTCGTTGAGCCCGAGTTCATCCCACGCAGGATCGTCTTTCGCCGGCACCTGCGTCCCAACCAACGCCTTTCCTTCCGGGAGCTCGTGGATGTTGTCGGCGGTTGGAGACGATTCACCCTTCGCAGGCGGTTTCGTGTTTTGTGGAGGCGCAGGGGCATCATCTGCCCCGCCTTCCATGCTTGTCTCGACTTCCTCCGCTGAAACATCACCTGATCCGAGAAGATCACTGATGCCGCGGTTGATGGCGACTGTCTGTGCCTTCAACATGACGTTTGCCTCGTCTGCCTGGACTTTTCCCCCTTTCGTGAAAAACTTATCTCGCGACGTGCACACTCCTTCCGATGTCACCGATGCGCCGCATGGATGAGACACTGTGACAAGATACGTCCAGATGTAGTACGGTCCCTTTGAGTCTTCCACCCATATCTTCTCTCGGTGCAGCACATTCACGGACAGTCCGAAGAACCGTGCCATCTTGCGCCATCCCGACTTCTTGATATACGGTGTGGCGCCCGGAGATGTTTTCTTCGCCGGCAATCCGTTCGGTCCGATATACAGGATATCAGCATCTGTCAGTAACCTCGCCTTCGCTTTTTCGTAGAGCTCGAAAGCGTGGACTGCCTCATCGATCGACACCGCGGCATCTAGGAATCCTGGCTGAACCGCGGTATCTTCCTTTTTCATGATGCTTGTGTTTTCTTGTGTCATGGTTCACTCCCCCTCCATATTTTTAGTGTCCTCCCATGCATCGATAAGCAAGGAGAATTTTACGCTCTCTAGCGCTCCAATCGCTTCAACAGTCGAGATACCCTTATCCGCAAACATGTGTCGTATCTCCATTGAGACCTCTGCTGTGCTCGTCATCGTTCTCGCCTCCGATCCATGTCTCGTGCTCCTATCTCGGAGCGTGCTTCATCGCCCCAGACTATGTCGAAGGACAACGCACGCAACTCTTCATCGCTCATGTGTTCGATATCAGGACGCATTAGTCATCCCTCACTGAATATCCGAATGGCACGACACCATCCGCAATCTGGCGCATGTGTTGCTCCACATCGGGTGACATCTCTTCACTCTCCAACTTTTCTTTCGCTTCTGATTGCAGTATGTTCCACGCACTTCGGGAGATAGTCGTGAACCGCTCCTCATATTGTGGATACAACATATCTCTATATTCAAGGAGGGCGAGTGGTGGTTTTATGCGAATCCAATGTGTGACAAATTCCCACATGATACTCCCTGCTTGGAATCCAGTAATCCCACCTTGTTCAGTGTGGTTTATCGCCCACGCGGTAGCAATCGCGCCCGCTGCATGTGCATGGCAGATTGTGCCATAATCATGCTTGTAATCCTCTGCGAGATGGCGCAGGAATTCTGGCAATTCTGCCAATGTCATGTTTTTGGCAGTTTCGTACCATTCTTCATACACGTTATCTTTTTCGGTTATAGGTTGTCTCATGCTGTTTCCTCCAGATCCTCCAAGATCACGATTTTTGCCGCACGTCCAATATATCCAGACAGTCCAGTTATCGTGCCGAATCTGTTCACGTGTTTCTGAAGCACGACATCCACGTTGTCGATTTCTATTCTGCTCATATATTTCACCTCTTATCAGCATACATATACTGATAGTATATACTTCTTACATTAATCGTATATATACTTTATGATGATAGGCACGCCTACCACGTTTT
>PIXW01000235.1 GCA_003601535.1 ANME-2 cluster archaeon | reverse complement strand
TAGATCGTATCCGCCCTCAAGCGTAATTGCCAGTCTCCCATCACAGCATCGATCAGCAATCGAAGAGACGATCGATGCCATTCTCCCGAATCCAGCGGTTGTGACAGCCATCCCTGCCAGCGGATCATCGATGTGCGCATCGAAGCCGGCAGAGACGAGAACGATATCAGGATCGAACCCAAGTGCGGCAGGAATTAAAATATTTTTAAACACATTGACATACTCCGCGTCGCCGGATCCTGCCGGAAGCGGTACATTGAGCGTGTAACCCTGCCCAGCCCCGCTTCCGGTCTCACCTGCTGATCCGGTTCCAGGATAGTGCGGGTACTGGTGAACCGAGAAGTAGAAGACCGATGGATCGTCATAGAATATGTGCTGCGTGCCGTTCCCGTGATGCACATCCCAGTCCACGACGAGCACCCGATCATATCCGGTGCGCTGGGCGTGTCTTGCCCCGATTGCGATGTTGTTGAACAAGCAGAACCCCATCCCGCGATCAGAAAGCGCATGATGCCCTGGCGGGCGGACGAGTGCGAATGCACGACCATCATCGACGGCACTGATCATCCCGCCTGCTGCGAGCAGCGCAGCATGGTACGATTCTCTGCACAGAACCGTATCAGGATCAAGCGGTATTTCACGCTCCGAGTACTCTTTGACCTTGTTGATGTATTCAGGATCATGAACATACTGCATCTCTTCGATTGATGCCGGTTCCGGCTTGATTTTATGGAGATCGATCTCAGCTTCCTCGATCAGATGCATGATCGCAAGCAGGCGCTCCTTTCGTTCTGGATGGTTTCCGGTCTCGTGCAGCAGGTAATCGGGGTGGTAGATGATCGATGTCATTCAGTTGGGTGTTCTAACTCGGCGATCCGTTTCTTGAGTTTTTTAATCTCGGAGTTGCGTCTATCAATCTCGTCGTTTAGATCATCTATTCTGTTTTCCAGATTCTTGTTTTCCATCTGTAATCTCTCATATTTTCTATCCAGATTGTCATAATCCCTCTGCAATTGATCGTGTTTCTTCTGCAGTGACGCAAGTGCCTCATTAGCCTGTTTCAGATCTGCTTGCAACTTTTCCTTCTCGGTCTCAACCGTCGTATACTTCCCTCCGAGCGCCTCCTCACGCTCTTTTGAAAGACTCAGATTTCTGAGCGTATCATCCAAAATGCGTTCCTTCTCCTGATACTCTCTCATCGTCTTTTGCAGGGTCTCATTGGAGACCTCATACTTTGAGTGCAGATCGGTATACGTATACTGATAATACACGCTGCATGCCGCAATCCCGATGGAAAGCAGCAGGATTAATCCGAGCAGCGAAAAACTGACATCCCTCTTCATCGCGCTGTGATCTTTGGCAAAACTCTTATAAATCCCTTCGCATGATTCCAGAAGCATGAAGGTACTACTCATAGGCAGCGGCGGCAGAGAGCATGTGATCGCAGAGACAATCGCACGCAGTAAGCAGCGTCCTGACCTGTACGCGGTGATGAGCAGAAAGAATCCTGGAACCGCACGATTGTGCAGGGATTTCCTGATCGCAAACGAAGACGTGGAGTCTGTCATCCCTTATGCGAGATCGAAAGGAATCGATCTTGCAGTGATCGGTCCTGAAGCGCCGCTTGATCTCGGGCTTGCCGATGCGCTCGAGGACGACGGCATCCCGTGTCTTGGACCACGATATGCTCCGGCACAGATCGAACTGGACAAGGCGTGGGCACGTATCTTTATGCGAAAGCATCACATCAACGGGTGCCCGGTGTTTGAGGTCATTGAGGAAGGGGATGTGGATGGCGCTCATGCGGTAATCGAGAGACTCGGTGATGTTGCAGTGAAGCCTGCCGGTCTTACAGGAGGAAAGGGCGTCAGGGTGATGGGCGATCATTTTTCTGACATCGAAGGCGCTAAAAGCTATGCATCCGAACTTCTGAATGCAGGGAAGGTTGTTATCGAGGAGAATCTTAAGGGAGAGGAGTTTACGGTGCAGGCATTAACAGATGGCGAGACGCTCGCGTTCGCGCCTGCTGTGCAGGATCATAAACGCGCTTACGATGGCGACAGAGGACCTAATACCGGAGGGATGGGGTCTTATTCGGATGCAGGCGATATTCTGCCGTTTATGCGCAAACAGGATTATGAGGATGCGAAAGAGATCATGCGCGATACCATAAAAAACCTCAAAAAGTATGCCGGAGTCTATAAAGGCGTCCTCTATGGTCAGTTCATGTTAACAGCAAAAGGGGTCAAGGTAATCGAGTTTAACGCACGGTTCGGCGATCCTGAGGTGATGAATGTCCTCCCGCTGCTCCATACCGATTTTGTGGATATCCTGTCCGCTATTGCGGATGAGACGCTTTCGGACATAAATGTCGAATTCGAGCGGCTTGCAACCGTCTGCAAGTATCTGGTTCCGGCAGGTTATCCTGAAAATCCTGTAAAGGACACTGTTGTCGAGATTGGCGATACTGGCGATGCCCTGCTCTTCTATTCGAGTGTGTATGAGAAGGAGGGACAGGTGTACACCACAGGATCGCGCGCGATTGCAGTACTCGGAATCGCACAGACGATAGAGGATGCAGAGAAGATCGCATCGTCAGGGCTCTCTGGAATCGATGGCGATCTGCGTGCGAGATCTGATATCGGGACTGCCGCGCTGGTACAGAAGCGAATCGAACACGCGGCAAGACTGCGCGGTCTGTGATCGGTCTTCTGGCATTCGGATTTGCTATGTCGTGAAGTTTATAACCTTTTGAATCCAAACGATTTTCTGAACAGGGAGAGCGAGCATTATTGCATCAGATCGGTTCACAAAAACGATAAGCCTTGATAGTATTGATAGAATTGGGATGATATCAGTGAAGGAATATATACAGATCATAAGCGAACGGACGAATCTTGACATGCAGCAGGCAGAGGATGCCATCACACACATATTTACAGATGCGACCGATGCCCAGATCGGGGCATTTCTGATGGGTCTCAAGATGAAAGGAGAGTCGATCGATGAGATCGCTGGATTTGCACGCGGTATGCGTGCAGCAGCACGTACCATCGCGCCGGATGTAAAAGGGACGCTTGTTGATACCTGCGGCACAGGCGGCGATATTTATAACACGGTCAATGTCAGCACAGCAGCCGCAATCGTTACAGCAGCCGCTGGTATTCCGGTTGCAAAGCACGGAAACTATGCGATCACATCGAAGTCAGGGAGTGCGGATGTGCTGAAGGAACTCGGCATAAGAATCGATTTTGAACCAGAAGATGTGAAAGAATGTATCGAAAAGGTTGGGATAGGATTTCTTCTGGCGCCGGTCTTCCATCCTGCGATGAAGCGTGTTGCCGCCCCGAGAAGGGAACTCGGCGTGCGAACCATATTCAATATCCTGGGTCCGCTGACCAATCCGGCAGGCGCATCTGCGCAGGTCATCGGCGTATTCGATCCCTCGCTCTGCGAAACCGTTGCAAGAGTGCTGATGAAACTCGGAAGCAAGCGTGCCATGGTCGTGCACGGCAATGGCATGGATGAGATCTCAAACATCAGCGAAACAAGGATCGCATCGCTTGAAGATGGAAAAGTCCTGACCTATACGGTTGAGCCTGAAGATTTCGGATTTGCGAGAGCAACGATCAGCGATGTCGCCGGCGGAACTCCGGAAGAGAATGCTCGTGACATTATTTCGATATTTGAGGGGCAGGATGGACCAAAGCGAGACATCGTGGTGCTCAATTCCGGCGCTGCGATCTGCGTTTCCGGAGAGGTATCTGATCTGAAATCAGGTATCAAGAGAGCAGAGGATGTCATCGATAGCGGTGCGGCACTGGATAAACTGCGTGCCTTCGCCAGGTTTGCAGGCGATGTATCGCGGGTGGAGCGGCTGATGTGATTGTGTGGGTATCGCCATGACAACCATAGGAATAGCGGACACGACATTTGCACGTGTGGATATGGCAAAACACGCAATATCAGAACTGAAAGATAACGCATCGGTTAAAATCGAGCGGTATACCGTTCCCGGGGTCAAGGATCTGCCGGTTGCATGCAAGAAACTGATAGAGGAGCGTTCATGCGATATCGTGATGGCGTTTGGCATGCCAGGATCAGACCCAAAGGATAAGGTGTGTGCACACGAGGCATCGCAGGGAATTATTGCAGCCCAGTTGATGACGAATACGCATGTAATCGAGGTGTTCGTACACGAGGACGAGGCGCCATCTGATCGTGAACTTGCTGCACTGGCAGAAGCCCGTGCCAGAGAACATGCCCTGAATGTGATCAAACTCCTGTTCAAAGC
>PIXW01000234.1 GCA_003601535.1 ANME-2 cluster archaeon | reverse complement strand
TCGAGGATGGTCATTTTATTCCGATCACGCGGTTCATCGATGTCGAGGGATTGCTCGAATATCTGGGTGAGGCTGCTCGCACGCACGATCATAAGACGATCAACAAACTGCATGTCACTGCAGGTATTGTATCGCATATCGCGCAGTTTATTGATGCAAAAAAAGCACCGAAGAGCGTGGATGTCAAGAAACTACTCATTCATGCACTCACCAAAGGAACCGAAGATGTCATAAAAGAGTTCCACCGGAAGACTCTGTTTCTGGGAATCATGCACTTTCAGGATCTGTATAACATCGATCTTGAGCGGGTGCAGCGCTGCGGCATCCATTATGCAACTCCGGATGGTCGAGCGATATCGTTCTGCAGTTACAACAATTTGCACCGGGAGATCGTTGAGCGCAAGTTCTCTGTGCCGCTCGAGGAATGGGAGCGGACGCATACTGATCCGTGATTTACGAGTCGGCATGTTTGCATGGGATAAGCCATGCATCCGGTCAGGGTTTTGAGACCTTACGTTCCCATTCGCTAGTTTAACGGTATGCATTTAGCGTATGTGTTTAGCTAACCACGAGATTACACAGTCTGCGAAATGCGTTAGCATCGCCGAAGGCAGCAGCGACGCAGTCATTTTCACGAGAAAATATGAATATGTAAGATATAAAATGCAAATCTAACTAATATAGCGTGTCCAATGTTCTATTCTTGTGTTAATCTCGCGGAATGGCAACGCCTTTGCTTGCGCAGACTCGTGGTTTTTTTCGCCTCATCTAAACACGTACTCTGATATATTTTTTGGCATAGCGGACTGGAAAAGTTTTAGAATGGGAGGTATCCAAACAAGTACAGGGGAAAAATAATGTCCATACACAAAATAGGAGTTATCTCACGCACATACCGCCATATCGAGCGCTACCGCCAGATTCTTTCTGTTCTGTTCAAATACGGCTTTGGCGATATGATAGATGCCCTGCATATCGGGCGTTACATCGAGATCGCGCTACCAAAAAGGATCAGAAGACAGCATGAGCTGGTTGAGAAGTTTACCCTGCCAGAGCGTGTGCGAATGGCAATGGAAGAGCTTGGTCCCACATTCATCAAGATGGGGCAGATCCTATCCACACGTACTGACCTGATCCCGATGGAGTTCATCACCCAGTTCGAGAGACTTCAGGATGAGGTACCGCCATTTCCTTATGAGGATGTCAAAAATACGATCGAATCTGAACTGAAAGCCCCGATCGCCACGATATTTCAGGATTTCGATGAGACTCCGGTCGCAGCAGCCTCCATCGGACAGGTGCATCGCGCAACACTCGTTTCTGGAGAGGATGTAGCTGTCAAGGTGCAGCGTCCTGACATCAAAAAGACGATTGAGGTTGATCTGGAGATTATGCTTCATTTAGCAACACTTCTGGAGCAGAATGTGGATGCGTGTCGGATATACCATCCCACGAGGATTGTTATGGAATTTGCGGATACGATCAGGAAGGAGATCGACTACAACAATGAAGCATTTTATATCGAGCGGTTTGCAAGGCAGTTTCTGGACGATTCGACGGTTTACGTGCCAAAAGTCTTTTCAGAGGCAACAACTTCGCGGGTTCTCACGATGGAGTACATCGATGGCGTCAAAGCGTCTGACATCGGACGACTGGATCAGGAGGGTTTTGACAGAAAGGTGATAGCAGCGCGCGGCGCAGATCTGATCTTCAAGCAGATATTCGTACATGGCTTCTTCCATGCCGATCCTCACCCTGGAAACATCGTGATCCTACCTGGTAACGTGATCTGCTATCTGGACTTTGGCATGATGGGGCGCATCGACAGACAGACCCGCGAAGATATTGTAGACCTTGTTCTTGCGATAGTCCGCCAGAACGAGACAAAAGCAACCGATGCGCTGCTGCGGCTCATCAGATATGATCCCCCGATTGATCGCCGGAAACTGGAACTGGATGTGGCAGACATCGTATCACAGTACCTCAACAAATCATTAAAAGAGGTTAATACAGGACGGATGATTCGCCAGTTCATGGATCTGACCTCACGCCACCGTCTGCAGATTCCGCCCGATCTATTCATGATGAGTAAGGCGATTGCAATATACGAGGGGGTTGGAACGATGCTTGACCCTGATTTCGACTACACCAGTTCAGCAACTCCGTTCATCAAAAGCATCCAGATGGAACGGATGCATCCAAAACGCGTGGCAGGTGATATACTGAACTCTGGCGCTGAATTCATCCATCTCGTAAAAGAGATTCCTGGAGCTTTTCGTGATATCATGGAGCAGGCAAAGCGCGGGCAGACCACGATCAGGTTCGAGCACAGGGGGATTGAGCCGATGCAGAAGACTCTTGATCAGGTCAGCAACCGCATCAGTTTTGCGATCGTGCTGGCATCGCTTGTCATGGGCTCCTCGCTCATTGTTCTATCAGGCATCCCGCCGCGGTGGTATGGCATCCCGATAATCGGCATCATCGGGTTTCTTGGTGCAGGGATGATGGGGTTCTGGCTTCTGATTTCGATTCTCAGGCACGGGCGGATATAGATCATCATTCTTAAAATCTGTGCAGACTGTCAGTATTATGAAAGCAACACATAAGCCGGTTAGATCAAAACATATTTAAGGTAATGCAGCAGATGAGATATCATGCTGACCGGTGAGTTGTATGGACATCATTGATGTATTTCTGATAAGCATAACCCCATTGGAGGCATGGGTAAGCGTTCCTGCAGGGATTGTCGCCGGTATCAATCCCGTGACCGTGATTCTTGTCTCATCCATAGGGAATCTACTGCCAGTATTCCTCTTTTACGGCATGATCGATGCGATCAAGAGATTTAAAATAATTTCACGGTACTTAGAGAGAGCACACGAAAAGACCGGAAGATACACAGCAAAATATGGAAGCGCCGGGATCATTCTGGTAACGCCGATACTTGGCGGATACTGTACAGGAATTGGTGTTGCGCTCATCGGTATATCGCTCTATAGGGGGATACTTCCGCTCTTCATCGGGCTTTTGCTCAAGTGCACCATACTTGCATGGCTGACATACTCTGGCATTGATGCCTGGGAGTACCTTGTATGAATTGTCAGTGTTATGGAAACAACATTTCAGTCAGCCAGATCGAAACATATTTAAAGCAGTACAGTAGATACTGACATTATGAAGAGCGCTGTCGAATCGCTGCGCAATCTCGGGCTCACCGAGTACGAGGCAAAGACGTACGTAGCCCTCGTGAAGATCGCAAGCGGGACCGCATCAGACATTCATCTGGTATCAGGAATTCCGCGTTCTGCTGTCTACGGTGCGCTGAATAAGCTTGAGGAGCGGGGAGTAATCGAGGTACAGTCTTCAAAGCCGATGAGATACAGGGCAGTTCCTCCAAAGACTGCCCTTGAAAAGCTCAAAAATAATTTTATAGCAGGGAGCGAAGACGCACTCGCCTCGCTTGAAGAGGTCTATCAGACACAGAAGACCGGGGCGAGAGCGGAGGCGGTATGGACAATAAACGGAGTTAAAAACGTAAGCAGCAAAATTATCGAGATGGTCAGGGGCGCACAGGAAGACCTAATCTTTGCCGCATCTTATCCTGCGTTTCACGAGGTCGCAGAGACTTATTCGGTTTTCAGGGATATAAAAGGCGAAATAATCAACAGAATCGAAGAAGGTATCACGGTGCGGATAACCGGATCGCAAAACGCCGGACTTGAAAAGATTGCAAAAGAGATTCAAGGGGCACAGGTCAGGGCATTTCCTACCGATAAATCAACTACAGGTGGCGGAATACTGATCGTTGATGGCGCAGAGGTACTGATTGCGGTCGTCAGCGAGAATGCGAATACCGGGATGCAGGACATTGTGGCAATCTGTACGGATGGAGTTGGAGCTGTGTCGATATTCAAACACTTTGTTGAGACCGAATGGGATGCATCGGTGGCGATATGAAGGAGATGGCAGGAGGCGGATAATATCTCGATCAAGGATTTATTTGAACAAATCGGGGTTTTCATTGAGAAGAACACGATTCCGATACTCGCTGTTGCGTTTATTCTTATTCTCCTCTCCTTCAGTGGTGCGAAGCAGATCGAGATGGCATCAGGCACCGAAACCTTTGTGAAAAAGGAGTCCCGCATTTATCAGGACTTTGACCTCCAGTACCGGCAGTACTTCGGAACTGACGCGATCGTGGTTATGGTTGAGGGTGAAGACGTTACTACGCATGGGGTCTTGCGTGCCATCGAACGGCTTGAGACCGGTGTTTCAGGAACAAGGAACGTTGAGCAGGTTATGGATGTCGCGAGTATGGTGCGGCAGGCAAATCTTGAGGTGTCAGGACGCAACCGGATCCCTGATGACGAACAAGCGATCAGATCACTCATCGATACGATTCCGGAACAGCAACGTAAAACCGTGCTGCCTGATACAACGCACACGGCGATCTTTGTTGTGATGCCCGCACGCCTCAGCGACCCTGAACAAGCAGACGTAATAGCGGTTGTTAAGGCTATGGCAGAGTGGGCGGATTTTCCAGCGGGATATAAGATAATTGTTACCGGTGACCCGGCATTCGTGGATTCCATGAACCATGAGATGAACTCGAGTATGGGTCCGCTCCTTCTGATCGCATCGCTTCTGATGGTGGTTGTGCTCTTCATCGCGTTCAAACATGCGCGGTGGCAGCTCCTCCCGCTTCCGGTTGTCCTGATCGGGATCATCTGGACGTTCGGTGCGATGGGATTTCTTGGTATACCACTCTCGATGGTCTCGATGTCTGCTTTTCCGATCCTGATCGGGCTCGGGATCGACTATGCGATCCAGTTCCACAACAGAATCGAAGAGGAGTTCGCAAGGGTCGATGATGCAAAGAGAGCGGTCAGGGAGACGGTACGGCATACCGCACCTGCGGTCATTATCGCGCTGATCATCACCGGGCTTGGTTTCGTGAGTCTGTTCACATCGACGGTGCCGATGATTCAGGATTTCGGGCTGCTGTGCCTGGTCGGCATCGTCTGCTGCTTCTTTTCTGCTCTGTTCGTCGGAATTACGATAATCTATATGCTGCATCGCAGAAACGACAGAAAGAATCACAGACAAAATAGCAAGCAGACCCCCGACAAGAGTGTCCGGGCAGACAGTGCCGCCGAACGGTTCTTTGGCGGTCTTGCGGTCTGGTCTGCAAACAATCCCCTGCTCGTGCTCGGTGTCGCCGGGTTACTCTGTTTTGCAGGGCTGTATGCGGATACGATGATCGGGATCGAGACCGATGTGAAGACGTTCGTGCCGTCTGATATGCCCGCACTCATTGATCTGGATCACATGGTCGATGTGCTTGGCGGCACCGACCAGTTGAATCTGATCGTGAAGGCAGAGGACGTAACCGATCCCGCTGTGATCGAGTGGATGGATTGGTTCGCGGCGCACGAGGTTGAACTGCACCCCTACATTTCAAGTGGAGACAGCATAGCAGATCCGATGAGGGCTATGAATCATGGGGAGCTTCCTGAGACTGCCTGGCAGGTGGATGCTGTCATGCAAAGAATTCCTGATAGCACGAGAGACCGGTACATCCACGGGCGTACAACAGCGCTCATTAATCTTGGTATCGGGGATGCGATATCAGGGCTCGGTCTTCCCAGAATCGAGCGGTTGATCAGACTCGTAGAAGGCGATATCCAGTGGTCAGAGCCGCCACCTGGGGTCACAGTCACGATCACAGGAAACTCGGTGGCGATGACCACAGTGATTACGGCACTCACGACGGGCAGGCGGTTGATGACGCTTGTAGGGCTCGTACTGATCCTTGGCGGACTCTTCCTGCTCTACCGCGACTGGCTGAAAGCGATCATACCCGTGCTAGCGATGGCCCTTGTGATCGGCTGGTCAGGAGGCGTGATGTATGCACTCGGCATGGACTACACACCGATGACCGCAACACTCGGAGCGCTGATTCTTGGTATCGGCTCCGAGTATGCCGTGATGCTGATGGAGCGGTACTTTGAGGAGCGGGAGAACGGACTTATTCCGATCGATGCGATACGGGAGTCCACCGGCAAGATCGGAGTTGCGATCCTCGCATCCGGGTGCACGACTCTTGCAGGGTTCTCAGCGCTGCTTGCATCACCGTTCTCGCTGAACAGAAACTTCGGCGTCATCACCGTGATCGATGTACTGCTTGC
>PIXW01000233.1 GCA_003601535.1 ANME-2 cluster archaeon | reverse complement strand
TGCATAGAATGCGGAAGATGTGAAGAAGCATGTAGATTCAATGCCATATCTTATAACGCCTCCGGCGTCGACGCCCGGGACAGAGATTTTTTCACGGGCGTTACAAAGTCCGGTTATGCTGTCAATCCGGCACGCTGCGAGGGCTGTGGCGTATGCGTGTTCGTGTGTGATCAGGAAGCAATCACCCTTACAGAACGTGTTTCGGGTCATGCATTCATCTCGAAAACGAAATATGGAACAATGGCGCATGCGCAGTTAAATATTGCAGAAGAATCATCTGGAAAACTGGTAACCGTTGTCAGGAACAATGCACAGCGAGTCGCAGAAGAGGAAGGTTCCGAACTCATCCTGATCGATGGGTCACCTGGCATCGGCTGCCCTGTGATCGCATCCCTGACCGGCGTGGACCTTGCGCTGGTCATTACCGAACCCACGATGTCTGGACTGCATGACCTCGAGCGAATCCTGGATGTGACCAGGCATTTCGGGATTGCAACAGTTGTCTGCATCAACAAATACAATATCAATGAAGAGAACAGCAGGAGGATTACCGGGTTTTGCAAGGAGCGTGGGGTTACGATTGCTAAAAATATCCCTTATGACCCTGTGGTCACCAGGGCGATGGTTGCAGCCATGCCAGTGGTTGAATTTTCAGGTGGAGCAGTATCGGATGCGATAAAAGAGATATGGGCGAGCATAAGATGAAGATGGTTTACGGACCGGTTCCGTCACGGCGGCTTGGTCGTTCTCTGGGCGTCAATTCAATCCCACTTAAAACCTGTAACTATTCCTGTGTATACTGCCAGCTTGGCAGGGCAACGCAGATGACCAATCAGCGCAGGGACTTCTTTCCACCGGAAGAGATACTAAACGAGATCAAGAGAGCAATAGAAGTAAAGGGCGGTCGTGGCGGTGGTGAAATAGATTTTGTGACGTTCATAGGAGAAGGTGAACCGACGTTATGCAAAAGCATTGGCTGGATAATCAGGGAGACCAGAGAAATAGCAGACACTCCCATAGCTGTTGATACAAATGGTTCGCTTCTTTACAGAAAAGATGTAAGAGATGACCTTTCGCAGACAGATGTTGTTATGCCATCCCTTGATGCTGGCACTGCCGAAACATTCAGAAGGATAAACAGGCCGCACCGCGAGATCGGTTTTAAGAATGTTGTCGAAGGCATGGAACGGTTCAGGCAGGAGTACGCAGGCGAGATATGGCTGGAAGTCATGCTGGTAAAAGGGGTCAATGACTCAGAAAAAGAACTAAAAGCAATAAGAAGCAGGCTTGAGAAGATAGAACCCGACAGAATTTATATAAATGTTCCGATAAGACCTCCTGCAGAATCATGGGCGGTCCCGCCCGATAATGAGGCGATCGCACTGGCACACGCGATTCTTGGTGATGGTAATGTGATAGATATTGCTGCAGAGGAGACTGGTGAATTTTCCATTGAAGGATTCACAAACCCAAGAGACGCTATTTTAGCAATAATAAGACGGCATCCAATGAGAGAGGAGCAGGTTATAGAAACGTTAAAAAAATTCGAGGTAGGGGAAGGAAATGTTCGCGACAGCTTAACGAGGCTGGAGGAAAGTGGAAAAATAAAGAAGGCGAAATACAGGGAGAAAGTCTTCTGGCTCACAGTGGAGGAAAAAAGAAATGAGTGCGCACATCTTAATATGAATCGATCACAACATGAATTGATCAAGAAGGAAGATCACCAAACAAGGAACATGAAATAAACAAGAGGTGAATAGATGAAAGTATGTATTCCAACAGAAGGAGAAGGCGGCATCGACGATTCCGTGGGTCAGCATTTCGGCAGGGTTCCGACATATACCATCGTCGATCTTGACACAAACGAGGTTACGGTGATTCCGAATACCAGCGAGCACAGAGGTGGTTCCGGAGTGCCGCCAGACTTTATATCGACGACAGGTACTCATGTAATGCTCTGTTCCGGGCTGGGACCGAGAGCGGTCCATCTATTCGAGCAGTTCGGAATCGACGTGTTTGTCGGTGCACAGGGTACGGTGCGCGATGTGATCGAGGCATGGCAGCGCGGAGAGCTCATGGAAGCAACCGATGAGAATGCCTGTAAAGAGCACAGGCACTGAAATGCTGATATTTCCAGATACAGGTGCATGAGTGGATAAAATACGGTGGGAGATTAGAGAATAGTATTTGGCGTCTGCCCCTCTCCCACCACTACACCCTATGATAGTTGCGGTATATAAATATTGCGATATGCAGGCGCTCATCTGGCACTGGATGATTGAACCAGTGCAAACTATTTTACGTGTTTATGACCAATAGTTACAGTCCAGAAGATGAGGTGATCACACGTCAGACCAGAGCAACCTGTGTAATATCGTTGAACTGCTCCTCACAGCACATATATATAATGAATCTGAAACATTAACAGAGAACGATCTGCCAGTAAAAATACGAAAGAATTACTGGAACAGCGAAATAAAGGGTGTGAAACGTCCAATCAGCGTTCGAATCGGTGATATCACAACAATATACGGACAGAACAACGTTAAACAGGAAATCAAATCCCTGCCGTTCATCGAATTTGAGAAATTCGGAGCAGAACTTAGATTTACTGTCTCCGATCTCGCAAAGAACTGGTTTTTAAAACAAGCTGATGCTATCGAGAGAATCCGCAAAAATCCTGTGCTTGCATCGTTCTATGAGAGCGAGGGTGTGGATGTTAGTTATGAGGATGCAACCCGCGCAGCCCAACCGAAGGAGCGGGATCGGGAATATCTTACCTCGCTCATTGCAGAAATTGCTGCATCCGACGAAGATGCCGATCTGCTGACGCTCGTGCGTCTGGTCGCGCCAGAGGATGTCAGGCAGCGCATGGGCGAACTCGTGCTAACATCCGAGCAGGATAGGAAGATCGAGAAGATCATGCAGGCGATCAAACACCGTGATTATCTCAGTTCTATCGGGCTTCGTGAGATCGGAAAGATGCTTTTTATCGGACTTCCAGGAACCGGCAAAACATCGACAGCCCGGGCATTATCAGAGAAATTGAACATCCCGCTTGTGGAGGTGAGACTTTCGATGATCACATCCCAGTATCTCGGAGAGACATCAAAGAACATCGATAAGGTCTTTGAACTTGCAAAGAAATTGAATCCGTGCATCCTGTTCATCGATGAATTTGATTTTATCGCAAAGACGCGGGTGTCTGATGAGCATGCTGCATTGAAACGTGCTGTTAACACGCTCTTAAAAGCAATCGATGAGATCAGTCTGGTCGATGATGGCGTTCTCTTGATCGGTGCTACAAACCATCCGAATTTACTGGATCGTGCTGCATGGAGGCGTTTTGACGAGATCGTCGATTTCCCACTTCCGGATATGGGAATGCGTAAGAAAATTCTTGATATTGTGCTTTCGAAGGTAAAGGGCGACTTTGATACACAGAATATCGCTGAGATGACAGATCGATTCACAGGCTCTGATCTGCGCATGGTTGTTCGGGAGGCGGTGCTTCATTCGCTGATCGAGGATCGGACATACATCACACAGTCTGACCTGATCTCTGCTGTCGATGATTTTAGCAGCAGGGTGGATCTGATGATGAGGGAGTACACGCTGACATGAGAATCGTCCTGCTCGGAACTGGCGATACCGCTGGCACACCAAAGATCGGATGCACATGCCCTGCATGCATGGATGCGCTTTCAGGCGGGAGGAGCATGCGATCGAGATTCTCAATCCTGATTGAATCTGAAGAAGGGCGTATTCTGATCGATACAGGTCCTGATCTTCGATATCAACTTCTAAAACATCGAATCAACCATGTAGATGGTGTGATCTGGACGCATGGACATTACGATCATTATGCCGGATTTGGTGAGTTCTACCGGGTTCAGAATCGTGTGCATGTGTATGGGCTCTCGGATACATTAGATTATATCCTTACATACCTATATTTTATGAAACCTGTACGGCATGACGTATCTGTTTATGAGCCGTTCCATCTCATCGGTCTCGAATTTACGCTATTTCTGGTCTACCATCCACCTCTTGCAGAATCTGCTGGCGTTCTTGTGCGCGAAGGTGATAAGAAACTCGTGATCACCGGCGATACCCAGAGACAGATTCCCAGGCAGAGTATCGAGATCATGCAGGATCCCGACATTCTGATATGCGATGCGATTGCGCCGCCCGAATACCATCTTCAGAAGCATACGAATGCAGCAGAGGCAGAGGAACTGGCATTGAGATTGAATGCAAAACAGATGGTGATGACTCATATAAGCCATCTGTTCCCACCGCACGATGAGGCTGTGAAGCGGTGGAATCTTGGATATGACGGGATGGAACTGGTGCTGTGATTGTCACTCATTCGTACACCCATGTCTCATCAGCCTTCGTGTATTCAACCACATCTTCTTCAGTGAAATGTATCGCAATCTCTCTTTTTGCAGATTCGAGCGAATCAGCGCTGTGAATCAGGTTTCTTCCGACATCCAGACCAAAGTCGCCCCGAATAGTCCCGATCAAAGCCTCCTTGGGATCGGTTGCGCCGCTCATTGTACGCATCACAACAACTGCATTCTCTCCTTCCACAATCATCTGAACAACAGGAGATGAAGTGATAAAATCAACAAGTGAGCTGAAAAAAGGCTTTTCCACGTGTTCTGCATAATGTCTGCGTGCAGTCTCATCGGTGATCTGACACATCCGCATCGCAACGATTCTCAGACCCTTCCGCTCGATTCTGGATATGATCTCCCCGATCAAACCGCGCTGTACCCCATCCGGTTTTATCATAACAAATGTTTGTTCCATTTAATCTCACCCATAAGGCAGTTTTTGTCTGTGCAAGCACGCGCCGAAGGCATCAACCTTTTGTGAAACCTACACAGATTTCGTTACCCATTTAACCTTTCTTGGAACTCTTTTAAGTTTAAAATTGTTCTGGCACTTTGATCTGCAAAAATAATAGACGGTACCGTCTTTCTTGACATACATCTTCCCGGTGCCAGGTTCAATGGGCTCTCCACAGAACGAACAGTACAGTTGTTCCAATGCTTTCACCTGCCAGTCGTCAATTTCTTTGCCTCTCTCGAGGTTTCGAGCAGCATCAGAATGTCTCCGACCTGCACAGGACCTATGCAGTTTCTGGCGATGACCCTGCCCTTGTCCCGCCCATCGAGCACCCTGCAGTTGATCTGAGTCGCCTCCCCGTGCATGCCTGTCACTCCAACGACCTCAACCACCTCAGCAGGGTATGCATCATCATCAGCTGCCATGCAATCACCTCAACGATGCGATCTTGCCTGTAAGTTCCTCGATCATGCCCTTGCCCTTGCCAGCATTGATGATCGCAGCAGCAGCACAGCCAATGCCAAAACCACATGCAGCACCGAGTTCGTCCTGCTTTTTTATATATATGTACGGTATATTTTTTTCCTCGCACAGCATGGGCAGATGAGCCACGATCTCGGGCGGGTTCACATCCTCGCTGATCAATACGAGTTGAGCCATCCCGCGTTCGATCGCTTTTGTTGCCTCGTTTGTTCCTTTCTTGATCTTTCCTGTATCTCTTGCAAGTTCCAGCGACTCTAATGCTTTATCGCGCAGTTCATCTGGAACCTCATAAGTGACGTACATTTGTGCCATTTTATGTCTCCTTCTGGATTTAATCCGTCATCGGTCTTTAACTCGATTCGCCGGTACATAAAATAGCAGCGAGTGGGTATATATAGGTTGCTATACAGGGATTAAGTCACTCATGTCGATCACATCCATTCTCACAAGGATCCAGAGGAATGAGATCACCATTGATGAGGCAAAGCAGCAGATCAGACTCCTGCATTTCAAGGAAATCTCTGAGATCGCCAGGATCGATGATCTCAGGTTAGAGCGGGTCGGTGTGCCAGAGGCGGTTCTTGCAGATGGGAAGAGTTCAGCCGATCTCGTTAGAATAGTGCAGGCATGTCTGACCGAAGAAATGCGCATGCTCATCACGAGAGTATCGGACGTTCAGCTGGATACACTCAGGTCAGAGATCAGTGCGCCTGTTATGGAATGGAATGAACGCGCCAGAACCCTCGTATGCGGCACTGTTCCCGTCAAAAAAACAGGCGGGAGAGTTGGGATCATCACTGCCGGCACCGCTGACATTCCGGTTGCAGAGGAGGCAAAAGTGGTTGCAGAGGAGATGGGATGCGATGTTGATGTGATCTATGACGCAGGTGCGGCAGGCATTCACCGGCTGTTTCCTGATCTTTCCAGGTTGATCAAGAAGGGTGTTGATGTGATCGTGGTTGCTGCAGGAAGGGATGGTGCGCTTCCGACAGTCGTTGCCGGGCTTGCGCCAGTGCCTGTGATCGGGCTGCCGGTCTCTATTGGTTATGGTGCCGGAGGTAAGGGCGAGGCAGCACTGCTATCGATGCTCCAGTCATGCTCGGTCCTCACAGTCGTCAACATCGATGCTGGTTTTGTAGCTGGCGCATTCGCAGCGAGGGTCGCGAACCTTGCCGCAGAAGCGCGGAGCAAAAATTCTGCGTGAATCATGACTTGCGGATGATCGTAAAAGATCGCCATGCAGCGTGGAGCGGCGAGAACTCCGCCATATAAGAGATGGGTGGATTATTGGAGGGAAGATCGAAATGAAGAGTAATCAAAGAAAAAGAGGGACTCAAACAAGTTCTTTTGGAGCTCCCGGTAGAGTGAATCATGATTCTACCGCATTTTATACGAGCAAATTGTATGAAGGGCTGCCTCATGAGCGGAAAGTTGAATATACAGAGAAAAACATCTCTTTGCAGTTCTTAGATAAAATCTTTTGTAAATCCTCTGAAAAGATGGATGAGCTACCCGACAATAGCGTTCATCTGATGGTGACCTCGCCACCTTATAATGTGGGGAAAGA
>PIXW01000232.1 GCA_003601535.1 ANME-2 cluster archaeon | reverse complement strand
TGATCTCAGGGGATCATGGCAGGACTGTGCCGAGTTTATCTGAGGCGGTTGGCGCAGATGTGGCAGTCACCGAACTGGATGTGGTGGCTGTGAAGCCCGTTTCTGCGTGATCGCCAGACTGGTGTTTGTGTAAAATGCTGCATTCACTTTCACTCCGCTCCTGGATCATTGATTTGTATATGTGCTGCCAACGTGTATACCAAGGACGTGCAAAGCCCTACACGATTCTGGGCGGAGATGCATATTCCCCCCTCTTTTTATTTTTAAATCAACCAGGCATGGTGCATCATCTGCATACTCGCGAGCAGAAAACAGATATATCACCATCACGTCCAGATGTAACCATCCATGAAGATTGCGATCGTCTCCCCTGACCTCTACACCTACGGCTCAATGGTGATCGGCGGAATCCTCCGCGACGCAGGATTCGATGTAACGCTCACAAAAAATGTGGATGCCACTCCCAACGCAGACATAATACTGCTGAGTTTGTACTCGACCCTTCATCTCCTCGACAACAGAATCAGGGATTTCGCATCGCAGTGCAGCAAACCGGTCTATGTCGGAGGTCCTGTCAGCGCATACCCTGACATCGTTCTCGGAGAACTGGACGTGGATGCCGTGATAATCGGAGAAGGAGAAGAGTCAACGCTTGAATTGTTGAACAATGGAATTTCCGAAGATATTTCTGGAATCGCATTCAGAAGCGATGATGAGATCGTCCAGACCGAGCCAGAGCCAGCAAAGATCGAAAGACCGCTGCCGCTGATACCTGATGATATCGAGAATCAGAGTATCAGGGGCGCGAATGTTTATATCGAGACGCATCGAGGTTGTATCGGTGCATGTGGCTTCTGCCAGGTTCCGAAATTCTTTGGAACAAGGATACGGAGCAGGAGTATCGAGGATATCGTTCTGGAGATAGAGGAGTTCAAGCGGTGCGGCGTTCGAAGGATTGCAATAAGCGGCGGAACCAGTTCTCTGTATCAGTATAAGAAGTCTGTTAATGTGAATGCGTTTATCGAACTGCTGCAGGCGATAGCAGAGGTGATGGGGAAAAGAAACGTCTCTGTTCCTGACATCAGGGTTGATTATGTCAACGAGGAGATGCTACATGCGATCCATGATTTCACGATGGGCTGGGTGTATTACGGGATTGAATCCGGAAGCGATAAGATCTTAAAAACGATGCGGAAGGGTGTTAATTCGGAAAAGAACGTTTATGCGATCGAACTGGCGCAACAGTGCGGTGTTAAGGTTGCCGGGAGTTTCATCGTTGGCTATCCGAAAGAGACGATCGATGATTATCAGTTGACAAAGGATCTCATCGAGGATACGTTCCTGGATGATGTCTTTGTGAGCATTGCAGAACCGATCCCGGAAACCAATCTCTCAGATCTCGTGTTAAAGACGGATGACTCGGAGAATCCAACATTCGTGAAACACGAAGGGGAGTATAAGGCACTGAAACTCACAGAGAGCGAGGCGCGGTGCTTTGATCTTGAGCTTCATGCCCAGATGTGCAGGTCTGTTCCGAACGTCCTGACTGATCAACTGTACAACGCATGTCTTTTTGATGCACGGCAGCAGGGAAGTGATGTGCGCGCGGTAACAGGGCTGCTGCAGAAGTATCGCAGGAAATAAATTTTCAATCCTCACTTCTGCCAGTCCTTATCTCTCCAAACCTCAAACGCCAACGCATCTCTCGGACACGCATCGATACATGCGCCGCAGGCGAAGCAGTCAGGTCGCAACGTATCGCCATCCAGTATCGCTTTAACAGATGGACAGCGCGACTTCAAAAGGCATTTCTTGCAGTTATTGCATCTTTCCATGTCAATACGTACACGAAAGATGCTCACATGCTCAAGCAGCCACGTCATGAGTCCCACCGGGCAGATAAGGTAACAGAACGGACGGTACACAAACACGGATGCGATCAGCACCGCTCCGACCAGAACTGCCAGCACCGGTTCAAAACGCCAGCCAAAGAGCTTAAACGGATTCAGGATGTCCTGGTATGTATAAAGATCGTTTCCTGTGGTGAGAACCATTATCAAACTGACAACAAAGAGTGAAACCCGTACGCTGTTGGTGATCCTGAACGGCAGCTTGATCTTCTTGCCGGATGGCGCAGGGATTCTGTTCACAATCTCCTGCAGCGCCCCGAACGGACAGACCCATCCGCAGAACAGTTTCGATCCTATGATCGAGAGCCCGCCGATGAAGACGAGCATCGCGGCTTTCCGGAGCGTGATCGCACCGCCAGATACGAGAGCCGCAACCAAATCCACGACTGCACGCAGCGGGCTTGGCTGGTGCATGACCATCAGCACCCCGAAGAGCAGAAAGACGGCGCACATCAGGAGCGTTCTGGTATTTCGGTTGATTTTTGTGGTTTTTAGAAGGATAAGTCCTGATAATGCGGCAAGTCCACCAAGAACATATTTCACCGATAACAGCACGGTTAAGATGGACGAAAGGTCAGCATTTCTGCCGCCACCTATGCCACCGCCTATGCCGCCACCTCTGCCGGCTTCTGCCAGGGCAGGGACACAGATGAGGGCTGTGAGCAGAGCGATGCAGAGGAGCGATAGATAAATTATATTTCTATTCATATTTATTGTGCTTCATGTGTGTGGCAGAAACCATATCCTGCAAATCTCTGTTTTTCATCCAGATTGGCAAGAATGAACCGGTCCTGTTCGCTGTATGCAACCTTCCTTGAACCGGAAAGCGTTAAAACACACTCACTTCCAGGTGCAGCATAACTTATATCTCTCCCGTTCATTGTGATCTTCTCGACACGTACAGGCGATGACTGAAGCCCTACGAAGAGATGCAGCACATCTCCGGCTGAAATCTGTTTTGTGAACTGCGAAAGTCTGCATCTCATCGTGAAACCGGTTGTGACGGTCTCTTTTTCTGAAATTATGCACCCTCGTTCCACATCCTTCGACTGAATGTTCTTTAATGCGAGCCCGACTCTTGCGCCTGCCGCCGCGCTCTTCACATCGACATCGTGCATCTGAATCGATCGTATCTCGATTGGCTTCTCAACCGGCAGCATAACCAGCCTGTCCTTTGTGTGTATCGTGCCCTGCATGACCACACCCAGAACCACGCAACCGATACCGGTCACATTGAAGACGTGGTCGACTACAACACGCGGCGGAAGCTCACTCTATTGTGCAAGCTCCTCGTCCACTGTTTCGCCCAATCGAGTGATCATCTCTTTTAGTTCGTCCATACCGGCAAAGGTGGTTGTGGATACCGGCAGGTGCTCCCAGTTCTCAAGAACAGTGCCGGCTGTGATCTTTCTGATCTTCTCTGTGAGTTCATCAAGCGCGTAGGGGTATGTGGTGTCAGATCTGGTCAGAACGATCATCCCGTGTTTGCAGCCTGACATCTCCAGCGCAACGATGCATTCACCGGTGTATGCGTCAGGACCTTCAGGAGGGATGCATAACAGCGCGATGTCTGTCAGGTTGAGCGCGGTTATGAGCGGTTTTATGGACTTTGGATATCCGGTGGCATCGATTACTGTTAATACCGTGCCGCTTTTGGCAAAGTCGTAGATGGTGATGTCGGTCACGTTTCCCTTCTTGCCAAGTTTTGATGCAAGGGTAGTTCTACCGCTTTTCTGGCTTCCGATGATCGCTATTTTTGTCATATTTGCTCCTCTGTTCTTCTGATATATCGTTGTTACGTTACAATCCGGATATGCAAGAGAAGAGATAAATAACGATGCAGACGCATAGACCGTACCATGTCTGAGATTAAAATCTTCTGGGATCCGAAAGGATTTGAATTCGACGCACTCGGAACAAAACGATATCTGCGAGCAACCGATGGCGACACACCATACATATCAGTGCCGATCCGGATGCTCAGTATCGATACTCCTGAGGTGCATTATCCAGGCAACAGAAAACCATCAAGAAGCGACCGGGATCTGGCGCAGCTCGCAGAGTGGATCGCTTCCGGCGATGCGCCTGTGAGTGACGGGCTTGGAGCGCACCTCTATCCGAAGCTTGCAACAGGTGCTGCGGGCACACTCCACGAGGAGCAGGGAAAGCAAGCAACAGAGAAGTTCAAGGAACTGATCGAGGAGAGGCTGACAAAACCCAGCGGCAAGAGACGGAAGGTGTACATCCGGGCTGCGGATCAGCACTTCGACAGTTATGGCAGGCTTCTTGCGTACATGGCGCCGAACTACAGCCGAAAAGAGCGAGAATCGCTTGCTCCTGGTGAACTGGCGTCGTTCAACCACCTGATGGTCGAGTCTGGCTGGGCTGCTCCGTTCATCATCTACCCGAGCATTCCGAAGTATCCTGAGCTTGTCGCCTTTCAGGAGGCTGCAAAGGCTGCCTGCGAGAACGGGCTTGGCGCATGGGCTGATCCGATGATGCTGACCGGTTACGAGTTTCGGATGTGCATACGGCTCTTCAATATCACAAAGAAGCTTGTAGGAGGCAGAAGACTGGCAGACTATGAGAAGTACGGATATGTCTCCAGATTCTGCGTGGATATGACCACACAGGAGATATTCTACCCGCAGGAGTACTACAGGGTTGCGCCGTACAACCGGGTCTTCATCTGGGCAGAGGATGTCAGTGATGCAGTGGCTACATTGAATCTCCTGCCAGCAGGGTCACATACATTGACGCACTCGTGAGCCTGTGCATTCGCTGTTCCAGGAACCCAACCGATTCCGATGAAAGAACTGAACACACTCGTATCCGAACTGCGGCAGATCGCGCTTGCGAGCGGTGCAAACGATCTGCGGCTGATCTCTGCTGATATCATAAAGACCGCAGCATGGGTGCGGCTCAAATGCAGATATGGGTGCAAGGCGTATGGCAAGCACCTTTCATGTCCACCTTATGCGCCAACACCAGAAGAGACTGAAAGGGCGCTGAAAGACTATAAATATGCCGTGCTCGTTGAGTTCGTCGGACTTCCGAAGGAGACATCGGTTGATCCGAGACATATCCACCATTACCTCTGGGATCTCATCTTACGGATTCAGGATGCACTCTTCAAACTTGAGCGGCATGCGTTCCTGTCAGGGTATTACAAAGCCTTTGGATTTGGTGCATATCCATGTTCTTTATGCGAGACCTGCCTGCCAGAGGAGGGTGATATCGATTTTCATACTGTCAAGCGGCTGTGCAGGCATCAGGATAGGATGAGACCTGCAATGGAGGCAAGCGGCATCGATGTGTATGCCACGGTACGCGCGGCTGGATTCGAACTTGAGGTGGTAACAACGTTCGATGAGACGATCAGGTCGTTTGGACTGGTGCTGCTCGATTAGTCACTCACCACGCGCGAATCTTGCAAGCTCTGTGCCGAATCATCACCGCAAGAACAGAGAGTGCCGGATAGCGTATCCTATCCCGGTGTCACCAAATATCGCCAGAGCGAGATCACTGAATCCGATAACCATTGTTAACACAGCAAATATCGCGAAATATGCAAACATCGAGGCTCCTCCCTTCGTTAACTGTTGCGAGCGATCTGCCAGAACTGGAGCGAAAAGTTGCGAGGATTCTTAAGAAACTCGGGTAACAGGTGCTACACACAGACCGGACTCTCCCGCAGCCAGTCGATATCAGACTGATACAGTTCGCGCAGATC
>PIXW01000231.1 GCA_003601535.1 ANME-2 cluster archaeon | reverse complement strand
CGGTCTCGTTCCCATTATTAAAGATCGTTATAGTCGCATCAGAAGGCTCTCCAAGTTTCAGTTTGGATGTGTCAATCGATTTGATGTATGGATTCTGCGGTGGCGTCCATGGGGCGGATGGGGTCTCTGGCTTCTGTTCAGGCGATTTATTGTCACCACCGAGGCAGCCGAATGCAAAACATCCAATTACAATTATAATTACAATCATGGCTACACGTCTGGTGGTTTCGTTGGTTCTCTTCATGTTTCCATACAGTACCTCATCATATTAAAAATCTATGGGTGCACGCCCGATGGCATCGCGGAAGAACTTACTATGCCAATGTATGCCGGTAATAGTTGATGCGATGAATGGATCGCGCGATGTGAAGCTTGCTGATGCCTTGATGACCATGAAGAACAGCAGCACACAAAGAGTTAGTGTGGCAGAACGGAAGAGACTACTGCAGATGCCTGCCAACAACCCGCTCACCGTCCACAACTGTGTCAACCACGACATCATCAACACGCTCAAGCCGTCCGCCGCATTCGCATCCCTTCAGGACCCCAGCACCCGCTGCCACGAGCCACTCTTTGATCTCATCATCTGTCATCTGCGGTACTTCCACAGGTGCGCCCGGTGTGCATATTGGATATTCGTCTTTCATGATTCAGTCCTCGAATGCTGTTATCACAACAACTCTCTCATCTCATCCGGAGAGATACAAACAGGCGCAGAACCGCACCCGTCCACTGTTTCACATGGATATCTAAATCTCCGCAATAATTTATCAGTTGTTAAAAAATAATCGGACGCTGATGCTGATGCATAACCGAGATGTGTTTTATCTGTGAATTGCAGTCGATTGTGTTTGTCAACATCATCGATGCACATACAGCATTGTCTCAATTTTTGAGATGGTATCTGGAATTTTATGGATAACTCCCTGCACAGATAAATGATGTCGTGGATCGCCTCGTGTTTATCGTCTCTTGTCAGCGATACCAGCATCACCTCGCCAAGCACAGTTAGCGGCACAAACAATGAATGTCCTGCATTGACCAGATGGTGTAAAAGCGTTTTCGTGGCATGATCACTCACAGCATTGAACAGGATATCCGCATCAAGAGTGATGTTCATACAAGAATCTCTTTTATCCGCGCCTCACATGCTTTTATCTGACGCTCGGACTCCTCTTTTGTGATGGCATGAACGATTATCCCGTTCGCATCCACGATCCCACCATAGAGTAGGTCGTGTGCATTGCAGTTATAAGGTTTGCCGACTACATCCTCCGAATCCATCATTATAGCCTCCTATATCGTTGTAGTATATGTTACGTGTTAATAAACCTATTCACTCTGCGCTTTTGATGTTGCTGCCTTAAGAATCTCTTTTATCCGCGCCTCACATGCTTTCAGGCGACACTCGTACGTTCCCTCTGCAATTACTAACATCGCAAAAAACCACTGAAAAACGATGCAGCGTAAGAATCACACCCACTCGTAATGAGCCATCACCTCTGGCTTAAAATCGTACAGAAGACTGTTCTCGACATACCCAAAGAATAGACAGCCTTTGCATTCATCTGATGTCCTTTTCCGTACTTCTCTCGATTGTTTCCAGACATTTGCAATCCCGTCTCTGACATCCCCGAGATAAACTCTGTTTGCCCGGCAGTTCTCGATTCTGCCATCAGCAGTGACATGGAGGATGATGTCACTGGCATGACATCTGAAATCAGGTTTCAATCGTTTTATCATCTCCAGATATGTTATGGAATTGATGATCGGAAATTTATTCTTTTTTAGTCCGATGATCTGATCGACTGTTCTCTCGTATTTTTTCGTATCTCTGATCCCGATCTCATCCCATACCTCTTTTTCGATCCCGCTGAACTCGTGGACTGGCTCAAACGATATCCGCACCCCGAGATCACGCGCTAAATAGATCAGATTCCTGATCTCATCCAGATTCGTTCCACTGATAACACAGTTTAATAGGATGCGGTGTCCTTCCTTTTTTGCTTCCATTATTCCGTCCAGCACGCAATCGAAATCGATTCCTCGTATCTCCTTAGATGCTTTTATTCCATCAACAGAGATAGACAGGTAGTCGAGGTCAGATAGATCATGAATTTTCTTCTTCAGCAGTTTTCCATTGGTTATGAGCGAGGTCACCATCCCGATCGAGTGGGCATGTTCAAGGATTAGGGGGAGGTCTTTTCTCATCAGCGGTTCGGCAGTCCATGCATTGTAGACCCTGATTCCAAACGATCTGGCGCTATCGAGGAGGTCAAATATCTCCTCTGTATCCATCTCCTCGCCTTCCTCCTTCCAGTACTCGCAGAACCTGCATTGCAGGTTACATCTCGCATTGATCCCGTGTGACAGGACAAATGGTCTCTTTCTGACCCTGAGCTGCCAGAGGGCTCTTGATGCCAGTACCGGCGAGAACGTCATGAGAAGTCATGAGGTGTGAACGGATTTAAATATTGAGTTAGGGAGTGGATTTAAATCATTGGATCGTAGATAAAAACCGGACCATGAAGATTGAAGAAACCATCACCAGACCGGATGTGTGTCCGGGAGGTGTGCGATGAAGATTCTGATCATCGGATACAGCACCAGATATCTCGTCTGCGCAGGAAAGCGTGCAGGATATACCGTGTATTCTCTTGACCATTTCGGAGATGTCGATCTTTTGAGATGCGCAGATAAATATGCATGGTTTGATGAGATACCTAGCGATGATGAATTGTTGCGTGTTTTAGATCGCTTAAACTGGGATTTCGATGCAATCCTTCTTGGCACAGGATTTGAGTATGCAAATCCAGAGGGATATCGTGTGCTGAACAACCAGCCTGAGATCATGAGATCGGCAGGCAATAAAAGATCCGTTGCAGAAAAAATAAAATCTCTTGGATTCAAACATCCTGAAATTTATGATATCGGGGATGATTTCAGGTATCCTGTCATGATAAAACCGATCTATGGTGTCGGAGGATTGGAAAACAGACTGGCGTACAGCAAACAAGAGATCATGGGATCCGGAGATGATATACTGATCCAGGAGTATCTTGAGGGAACTCCGGCGAGTGTCTCTGTCATCTCCACGTGCAAGGGCGCGGTAGCAATCGCTCTCAACGAACAACTGATCGGAACGCCGTGGCTCACCACACATCGATTCGCATACTGCGGAAATATCACACCATTTCAGAGCGAGTATGGTGAAGAGATGTGCGAAACCGCTGTTCGACTGATTCTGAAACTTGGGCTCGTCGGATCAAACGGTGTCGATTTCCTGATAACCGATGATGGTCCTGTCGTAATCGAGGTGAACCCGCGGTTTCAGGGCACGCTCGATACCGTTGAACACGTTTTTGGAATCAGTGTCTTCGATTTGCATGTGAGGGCATTCGAAGGAGAGTTACCAGAGATTGATGCCTTTTCCGGAGATGGGTTTGCAGGAAAAGCGATCGTATTTGCTGATCACGATCGTATCATCGATGAGAAAATTTCAAAAAAACTTGCGAGAGAGAATATCATGGACATTCCGCAGGTTGGGTGGGGGATTCCTGCCGGAACCCCGATAACGACTCTTTTTTGCACAGGACAGACCAGGGAGCAGGTGCTGCAGGAGTTGAAGAGCGCTGCTGATAGAATTAAAAGATTAACATAAATCAGTACGAAAATATAAGGCAGCAGCAACCAATAAATATTATACACGATACAGCACACATCAGGAAGATTCACCATGTCAATAAACATCGGAATGGTACTGATCTGGATCTCGTTTGCAGGTTGTCTCGGCTCTGCTATCTATGGATCATGGTACTATTTCAACAGAAACACAAGGATGCACGTCGCATCACGAAGATTTGAGATGATAAGTCTTATCGCATGTACTCTTGCCACCATACTGCTTTTGTATTATCTGCTGGATGTCAGGGCATATTATCTGTATGTATTTCGATTCTCCTCTGAGACATTCACGACACTGTATAAGATATCAGCGTTCTGGGCAGGACAGGAGGGTTCGCTGTCTATATGGGCATGGTTCACACTGATATGCATGGCGCTGGTGCACACCGGCAACAGAATCGGTGAGATCGTGAGGATCACTGGTCTGTTCGCGGCAGCATTTTTCCTTCTGCTGCTTGCTATCAGAAGCCCGTTCGCACTGATCTATGGAATAAGCCCACAGGGACATCTTCTTTCAACGAATACCGACATCTTTGCATCCCCCTACCCGATAGCAAGCGCGTATGCACAGGGCATGAACCCCCTGCTCCGCAACCCATGGATGGTGATTCATCCGCCGATCGTGTTTTTTGGATATGCTGCCTCGGTGATACCGTTCGGCGCTGCTGCGGGCTATCTCTTAACAGGTGACAGGAGATGGACTGAGCTTGCTGAACCATGGAGCAGAATCACATGGCTATTCTTAACGCTTGGGATCGGCATCGGTGGATTCTGGGCTTATGAGGTTCTCGGATGGGGCGCGTGGTACTGGAGCTGGGACCCTGTGGAGACATCCTCGCTCATTCCATGGGTGGCGATGACCGCATATCTTCATACCCAGTTTCGGATGAAACGAAACCATGAATACCGGCTGCTTGCGCCGGCGCTTGCGATGCTGACATTCATCCTTGTTATATTTGCAACATTTGTCACGAGAAGTGGACTCTGGGCATCCCAGCACGGATTTGCAACATCGCTTGAGGGGAGGATCATCGGTGCATTCCTGGCCGGACTGATCATCATAAGTATTTATATATTCCAGCGCAGATACAGGATGGAGTCTGATACCACCTGATTACCAAAAGACTCTTTGATAAGGGTCGCTACTATACACCATTCCTCTGCGGGGGTAGCCAAGCCAGGTCAACGGCGCAGGACTTAAGATCCTGTTGTGAAGACATACGAGGGTTCGAATCCCTTCCCCCGCATCATCTCCCAAACCGCTCCCTGATCGTGCTCTCACGCAGGACATCATATCCGAGATTCTCAACGATTGCGCGGATACGATTCCGCTGTGCGGCATTCATCGATTTCCGGTCGAAGTATGCAAAATCCGCATCTGATTTTATCATTGCATCGCGTATCAGAGAGTGATCGAGGGAGTCCAGCTGGTACTTTGGGAAGTTGTGCCCGAATGTGATTGTTGTTTCAAAGATCAATTTTGTCTGCCGGTGTGCATAATGCCCCCCGCCAAAACCAACCGCAACCGGAGCATCGAACTCATGCAGATCCAGAATCGCGGCGGCAACGATTCTGCCTGCGCCGGAATCAACCCATTCATTCTCGGTACTTCCGATCTCGATGTATATCGATGGTACCATGAGTGCGGTCGGACCATGATGCGTCGATTCCATGGACACTCCATAATCGGTATTTGTAGCCAGATCACGCATCGAATACAGAAACGATTTCAGTACCTGCGGCGCTGCAGGTGCAAGTTCGTGTGGATTCCCTCCGAATTTATTATCACCGACATTTCCTGTGAAATGCGCAGAGAACAATCGTTTGTTGTTATCGCTCTTGTGTTTTGATGCGAAGATGATCAAATCTGTTGAGAGTCCACGTTCAACAAGTTCGTGATCGATATGATCGCAGAAGATATGGAGTTTATCGACCTCGACGATCCTGAATCGATCAGACTCGTAGATGTTTCCATCGCACTCCCAGTCGCACATTGCAAGCAGGTTCTCCTTGATGTTCATGCTCGCCTGATCGGGCGCGGAACATATTATCGTGATCTTTGAGTACATAAATCAGAATTCGTATGCAACCTGACCGCAAGTCAGGCACACATGTCACTTCCCAATCAGCCCAGCCGCGACCAGTGCGCTCCTCAGTTTCTGCTCGTTCTGCGAATCCATCGGTGCAAGCGGAAGTCTGAGATGCCCGTTTGCAAGACCGATCATGCCTGCAGCAGTCTTCACAGGAATCGGATTTGTCTCGATGAACATCGCTCGCACGAGCGGAGCAAGCTGGTAGTGCAGACGTCTCGCCTCATCAGGATTGTTATTCATGATTGCGTTTACGAACGCAACGGTCTTTGCAGGAGCGATGTTTGCAACGACCGAGACCACACCCACGCCTCCGAGCGACATGATCGGCAGCGTCAGGGCATCATCACCAGATATCACTATGAAGTCCTTATCCTGAGTCAGCTCGATCACACGTGATATCTGTTCCAGATCACCGCTCGCCTCCTTGACGCCGATGATCGTCGGGATATCTGCGAGTTCTGCTATCAATTCCGGATCGAGATTGATGCCTGTCCGTGACTTGATATTGTACAATATTACCGGTATGTCAACAGCGCTTGCAATCGCACCAAAGTGCGCGATGATCCCGTTTCTGTTTGGCTTGTTATAGTATGGCGTGATCAGTAGTGCTGCATCAGCGCCGGCATCTGCTGCATGTCTGGTGAGTTCGATCGCCTCTCTGGTGTTATTTGAACCGGTTCCGGCAATTACAGGGACTGTAGAAGAGTCAACTGCGATATCGATGATTTGTTTGTGCTCTTCGAGCGCCATTGTGGCTGATTCACCTGTAGTGCCGCAGGGAACGATACCGGAAACCCCATGCTCAATCAAATACTTGACATTCTCACGAAAACCGATTTCATCGATCCTGTTGTCAGGCGTAAATGGGGTTATCAGCGCAGGTATAACACCTCTGATCTCCATAACATCACCTATATTACCGTTTTACGTTGCGCAATCACGTTTCTACGTGTGATGTAACCAGCAACCCTGTTCCGTATGGTCTTACTGGTGATGTCAGTGTGCACGGCAACCTCCCTCTTATTGGTCTCGAAATCGGTTCCGAATGCATAACCGCGCTTTGCAATGAGCTCGTTTGCAATTTTTTTGATGTACGTTGGTCGGATATTTCCCATGTATAACGTGCTATGGTGGTCTCGCATATAAATATTGCCTTGACATGAGGCTGTCACGCCTTATGGTGTTACTGGAGACTCTGCCAATGAACTCTATGCGTCCATCTAGAATCGTAGCAGTGTGGCATTCGATGCAAAATTCAGGCGACTGCTTGTGAAACGGGCGTCTGTCTGATACTGTATTTGTGAGATGCAGCATCGGGCAGGCAGCAACCAGAACCGTGCCAGCACCACGTGGTGGAACAGTCCCCTTGACATCGATAACAGAGATGTGATCATCAACAAAAATTTCTTTGGAAACACTGGCTTTGCGATGCCGTGTGGATGATCTCACAGAGGGAGGTGTAGAGCGGTAAGGGCGTCGGCCGAATAATATTGTTCCAAACCCTAATGTGGTTATATTTTAAAAGAGTGATAGAAATAAGTCGTCGGCCGGATAATATTGTTCCAAACCCCATTCCGCACAACATTTAATAACCTGCCAGCCAAATTGCATTTCACGATTGCTGGGAGGCAGAGGAGTTGGGTATACATTCGGATGATAACGCACAGGGCAGCCTGGATTTTCTGACTGCGATTTCCATATTTCTGCTCACGATGGCGTATCTCGTACTGCAGATCCCAGCGATCTTCGCGCCATTTGAGTCTCAGAGCGCCGATCTTCAGCCAGTTGCTTACCGGACATGCATGATTCTCGCTGAGGATACCGGATGGTGGCGCAATGAGAGCACAAACCAGAGTGGTGCAGACTGGGAGAACGCTCCGTTGAATGATGTCTGCAGGATCGGACTTGCTGCGAATAAACACAATCCCAACGACTTCTCAAAACTGATGAATCGCGGAAAAATCTGTATTTTGAGTGAAAATAAGATAAAAGAACTGAACAGGACGTATAACTCCAATAGGATCATCGATCACAGCAACAAGAGTTACACGATGCACAGCTGGATCAGATACCTGCTCGGACTGGACATCATCAGAACATACTCGTACAACATCTCGCTACAGTATCTGAACGGCACGACCGCACACCCAATATATGTCCCGAACAACACACATCCTGCACTCTGTATCGGTAACCAGGTTCCTGAAACGGCAGAGATCGAAAAGATGGAACGTCTGGTAGCCATCGAAGGTGATTGCGGAGTCGGATATCTGAATATCGGCGATACCAACACATCGAATATCACCATGGGTCTGCCGCATCTCGATTCATTCACTGTTAAATTTGAAAATTTTTCCGAGAAGAATCGAACAGCGGATGCTCGACTGAATGTGACCTTGAATAATACGGATTATAACAATGTCTCGGTCATCAATGAGTCTGGTCTGTTTGCCGGAGGCTGGCATACGTTCAACAGGACGGTGATTGATGATTATCTCTGCGATTCCAACAACATCACCGTGAACGTCTCGTGGTGCAACGTATCATATATGTGGGTCAATCGATCAGACTGGGGCGATCGTATCGGTGGTATGTCGATGCCGTCTGCAAAACTGGTGGTGTGTATATGGTGATCGGTTTTTGGTCAAACTTTTGTGAAAAGTTTGCGAGTAAGAAATGCCATTCGGGTGGGGATTGGTTGCATGGTGAGCATGCCCAGCTCCAGACACTCGAAGGATTCGCTGCTGCCCTGTTGATGGTCGGAACGGTCTATCTCGTGGTCACTGCGGTGACGCTGAGCGTGCCCCAGACCGAACTGCACGTCGATGCACAGCTCAAGACCTACGGGCGGGATGCGCTTGCGATACTGGATGCGTCCCTGCCGCCGGAGAAGGATGGTGATTATTATACGAGTTTGCT
>PIXW01000024.1 GCA_003601535.1 ANME-2 cluster archaeon | reverse complement strand
ATCTCGATGTTATGAGATGTGCTCAGGTTCAGTTTCACAGGTCTCACCTTCATCCCTGTCAGGTTGTAGTCATATATTGGTGTAGAATTATTCCACACAGCCCATCGATATTCTGTGATGGAACCGTCCGGATCAAATGACTCTGACGCATCCAGTATCAGGTAATCCCGATAGGATACGTTACCACCGGAATCCACCATGCGCTCGGTCTCGAACTGCACCTCTGCAAGTGGCACAGGCGGCATAAAGGCTCGTTTGAAGATATTTATGAGCGAGGTGATCACCTCGATCGTAAGAGGCTCGTTCCTGCGCACAGAAAGGGGTGGAGGGAATGTATCAAATCGGGTCGTAGTATAGTTGATGATGTAGTTGCTGGTATTGGTCATGTTGCCATCGACGAGAAGCGTTATAGTCCCGATGTTGTCTGTTGTATAGTTGTTGTCACGCTCAACGAGCGAATAACCATCCGTTAAATTGAAGATTTTTTCATTAGAATAATTCACGTTAGGGTACATTGCCCGCGTATATGGTTGGTTCAACGGGGTAAAAGTATGATTTGTACTATTATCATCCCAGCCTGATGCATCAATTTCCTCACTGGTATCGCTGGTGTTGATGACGATTTCAGTAAGGTTCAGGCATATCTCCTTGCTGCTTGTAGCAGGAACTATCACTCTTTTCTTGAAATTGTATACCACCGGACAGGATGGGTATCCGCTGTAATAATCAAGATCGCCAGACGCGTCCTTAGCCATATAATTCCTTGTGTGCACGCCATTCAAACTGATCGCTGTGATGCGCGAGTCTGCGGTGTTGAGGTTCATGATGGTGACATTGACCGAACCCCATTGTGTATCATTACCAGAGGGATCGATCGAGATGATTCTTAGATTCTCGCTCTCCACCGCGGCAAGGTGGCTCTCGCGCTCCATCGCCTCTTTCTGCATCCCTGAGACCATGAGCGCAAGACCCGATGCTGCGATTATCGTGATCAGGATCAGCATCAGTGTGCCGATGATGACAGATATGCCGGATTCGTCATGGTACATCATGGATAGTCTCTGATCTGATATTTATATACCTTCCCCGCATATTCTATATATCAAAACAGAATCTATGTAAAATACATAGCAAAAACATTATGGATGCTGATATTGAATACTGAAATGGCAATGTTCCTTACAAGCATTGGATTGAAAGAAATCCCACAAAAGAGCGTGTTATTGATTGAAGAGGATTTAGGCAGCATAAAAAGTGTATTCATACAAAGAGTTGGTTTTGACGCCATAGAGACCGGAAAAAAAGTGCTATATATCTCAACAAAGCGATCGAGAGATGATGTGCTCGATCAGATGTCGATGTTCGGGCTGAATGGAAATTCAGACGGATTTACGATACTTGGGGATTTCAAGGACCGCACCGCACTCCTCGATATGTGCCGTGAAGATGCGCTGAAACGCAGGAATCTGTACCACCTGATCGATCCCTCGCTCCAGAACATATCAGAGATGGATCTCTGTATAGTGGACACGTTCACATCGCTCTTCATCGATGAGGAGACACGCATACTGGTGGATGCGCTCAATTCATTGATCGATGTGAGTCGATACAGCGGGACAACGTTTCTGCTGGCAGCGGACACTGGCATACTCCCTGACAGATCCGAGAGGATCATGAGATCGATGGTGGATGGCATCATCCAGTTCAGAACCGCATATACTGGCGATAGAATAAACAGGTTCATCAACATCCCGAAACTGAAGGGTGTTCCACCCATGGGAAAGATGATACCGTTTTACATAACCGATGAAGGCATATCCATCGACACGAGGGAGCGGGTTGGGTGACATCAGCCCTACAAGTCGACAGAATTTAAGAAGCCAATCCCCTCCAAATCGGCATCAAAGGTTGCAATTCTTGTTATCCCCCATGCTTTGCATGTAGCTGCAATTATCGCGTCATTTGGGAGGAGATTGAACTTTCTCATTATTTCAATCATTTCTGAATACCTGGCATTTGGCAAAACCGTGCAATCAGGTATTTCGATCAATTTCAGAAAATAGCTGCTTCATTGAAGGATTCATCGAACTTATCCGGATCTTTAAGGAATTTAATGGCATCATAATGTCTTAAATCATATTTGTTTTCCACATATTGTTTCATTAATATATAGAGTACCTCATTTATGACGATGTCGCTTGTGACCATGCCATGCGAACTTCTCAAAAACTCGAATGCTCTGTGATCGCCCTTTAAAAAATGCTTCAAAAAGACCGATGAATCAACGAAGATGATACATATCGTACCCCGCCCGCTTGTCGTACTTGCCTTTGAACATTCCGGATGTCGCCGTGAGAATGTCCACCACCGTTCTTATGTGCACTCTCATGATCGCTCCTTCTATTGGCTCGACTTTTTCGATCGGCTTGAATACGCCATTTTCATAAATAACGTCTATTACTTTTGCTTCCGCCATCGTGATACTATTTTGTTCCCCATCCTTATTTATCGTCCTCACATCTCACTCCTCAGACCGCACCCGAACGTTCACCCGACCAACAGCATCACCAGCCACCGCCTCGACGACATAGACACCCTCAGCCATACCGGGCGCAACCGTCACGGTGATGAGACCGTCTGACCCGGTCTTCACAATCTCCGGATTCACACTTCCGTCAGGCGATATGCTGATCTTGACATAGACATCGGGCACGGGATTTCCCGCAAGATCGGTGACATTGAAGACGATCGGGTCACTGAGCGGAAGTCCTCCGAACCCTTCCTGCCCACCTCCTGATACCAGTTCGATCCTCATCTCTGCCGCATCCGGGCTTGGGAGTATCAGCGTGGTACATGCGATATAGCAGGCAATAATCAGGATTGCGGAATGCTTGAGTCCATGCTTCATCTCGCCTTCCGTGATCTGACCGATGATGATTCCGCCAAAAAACGCGTTTAACATGATCATGTGAAAGAATCCGCGCTCAAAATTGATCTCGGCCATTCCTGCATTCCCGAAGAGAAGTTCCATCCCCATCCCCTGAATCAGCGGAAGAAGTGAGGTCGAGAGGATGTATGCCAGCATAACGATGATTCCCTGTGCAAGATAAAATATAACGACGTATTGTTTAAGGTTTCCTTCCTTCTCGCGCTCTATCCCGATCACAGCCCGCATATCCTCTGATGTCCTGAGTATGAGGTCTGCAACCGCGCCGCCCGTATATGCTGCCTGAACCACGAGGGCGGTGTACCTTGTGACCAGATTGCTTTTGAGCGCTTCCGCCATGTCATTCATCGCATCCGAGAACGAGTGTCCAAGAACCATAGCGGATGCCGCGCCTCTCACGTTGTCGGTGATCGCCCCGAGATCAGTCGTTGATAGGTCGATAACACCCCTTATCGGGTCTATGCCGCCCCGCATCAGTTCTGAGAGTTTGAAGAGGAACTCGCTGTATGCGACCTCGCGTCTCTTAAGAAGCCTCTTCTGGCAGTACGTATCGATCGAATACGGTATGATCGCAATCAAAACCGCAAATACAATTATACGATCCAGATCGTCCTTCGGTTTTGTCTCGGAAGTCGGCTCCTCCGCTTCCATGCTTCCACCGCCTTCAACCTCCCCGACCTCCTCCACAAGTGCTTGATATGCAGCAAGCCGCGCATCATCTTTGCCACTGCCCGTGCTCCCACCCGTGCCCGATTCTTCCTGAATGGTAAAGACATGACCTGTGAGCGCCGCTGCAATGACGAGTATGATTGCAGCGAGCACAGGAATACCTATTATGAAATACTCCCGCTTTATGTCGTATTTCAGTTTTATGATCTGCGAATACCTGTTGATGCGCATCCGTAACGCCCGTGAAAAATTCTCCGTCCCGGGCGTCGACGGCTCCGCCGTTAACGCAACTGATCTCCTACTCACACCGGACTCCTCGAATACTTCATAGATAGCATGGCAAGGAAGATGATGTTTACAAACGGCAGCACAAAGTAGACAAAGACGTTGAAGAGATCTCGCGGTTCGAAGATACCCATGTCTATACCGAGCGCGCCGCAGACCACGATACCAAGAACCGCAAGCACAACGCTCATCACAACGCCTCCGAGATACCCCTCGCCGTAGACAGAGAGCGAATCCACAAACTCCTTCTGGATCAGTCTCCGCATCGTCATCAGGTCCCTCGATTTTACCTCAAGATAATCCCTGAACCCGCTCCCCGTGTGTATGATATTTGCAAGATCGATGCAGATCGCCCGGAACATATCAGACGGCGTATTCTGTATCAGGTCGCCCATGGCTGTTACCGCATCCTCGCCGAGGATATCGACCCGGTATATGACCTTTCCGAACTCCTTTGATATGTGACCATAATCCTCGATGCTGATTCTCCTGACCACATCAATCGGCGACGTGCCCGCGCTTGCAAGTACCAACATGTAACCGAGCATGTATGGAAGCTCCTGCTCGATATTCATCTTCTTGGCAGATATCTTGTTGTACAGCACAAACGGGAATCCGCCGAGCGTGAGCCCGAAAGCGAGTATGGAGAGGGCTGTGACATAGACCATATCACCCTGAAATAGGATGGCAGATGAAACGAACATCACAGCTCCTGCAATGAGAGCGGTAATACCTGCAAGCGAGACGAACATCCCGGGCGTCATCTCGGTATCAGACTGGTACAGCATCTTTGCCACATCATCCCGCGACGTTTCATCGATGTACCGCCCGAAATGGTAACAGAACACCTTGTACCGTTCTGTGAACTTCATGCCATCTTCTCCATCTTCTCCATCATCGCATCCTTATCCCTTGAATACGTTCTTATAGCATTTACAACGCGTTCATAGTCTGTAATGTCATTATTTGCAAGGTAATCCAGTAGTTCTGCCCGGTCATTCAATTCATTTATGAGATCTCCCTCCGGTACCCCGAATTCCTCTCTTATCCCTGTAAATAGGGCGTAACTTCCGGAGTGTGTGAATGTGTCAGAGACTGGTTCCCATCTGTAGACCGGGTTTGTGATCAGGTCCCCGCGGTCAGAATCGATCTCGATGATCTCAACGATGCCCGATGCCCGTCTGATGTAATGCTCGCCCTTCTTCACGATCGAGTTGAATATGACGTTGTCCACACTCGAAAACAGACTTCGCGGAACGTTCATCGGGTTCGACTCGACCCTTGAGAGGAGTTCCTTCATCGATCCCGCATGGATCGTGCCGAGACACGGATGCCCGACCGAGATTGCCTGGAAGAGCGTGAAGGCTTCGCTTCCCCGCACCTCGCCGACCACGATGTACTCAGGGCGCTGCCGCAGCGCAGCAGTGAGCAGGTCATAGAGTTCGATGTCGCCTGCTGCCCCGCCTTTGCCGGATCCGTTCCCTGACGCTTTTGAGAGACCTGTTTCGCCTCCGAATCCTATTCTTGTGATCGATTGCGTCCAGTTCGGGTGCATCAGGTTTAACTCTGCGGTATCCTCAATCGAGACGATCTTGTATTCCGGGCGTATGAATGCGCAGAGCGCGTTTAAGGTCGTGGTCTTTCCAGATGCGGTTCCGCCGGCTGCCAGCACCGAGCGTTTGTATTCGAGGATGATCCAGAGGTATGCAAGCTGTTTCGAATCAAAGGTTCCGTACTTAATCAGATCGACAGGAGAGACCGGATTTGACCTGAACCGCCTGATCGTGAAGGTTGAGCCTTTTCTTGTCACCTCGCGTCCGAGTGTGATGTTTATACGGCTGCCGTCTGCAAGCGTTGCATCCCGTATCGGCTGGAGCACAGAGATATGCCTGCCAGCCGTTTGCGCGATCTTCATCACGAAGTTGTTCAGTTCCACCTCCTCAAACATGACATCGGTCCGTACAGAGCCGTATATCCGGTGGTTGACGTAGATCTGGGAATTCGGTCCGTTGCAGGTGATATCCTCGATATACGGGTCTTTCATCAGGACGTCGATCTTCCCGTACCCGATGTACTTCTTCAGGAGATGGTAGAACATCTTCTCTCTCTGGAGATAATCCAGATTCAGGAGGTATATGCTGATGATCATCGAAAATCGATCTCTTAAGTATTCTTCTCTGCCTTTATCCCCGATTATCACGATTTCGGAGTGGGTCATCTTCTCAAATGCGTTTTCGATGATCTTTAAGTACTTCAACTCACCCTCGCTCAGCAGAGGTTCAATGGTATGATAAACAAGCTCTTCGCCCTCGAAACGGACATTCACATACTGAAACGGTGGATCTACAGCGTAAGTGACATCCACCTCCGAGAGCGGCACTCCGAGAACCGGAACCGATACCTCACCCAGTTCAAAGCCAAGAGTGCCCACTGATTTGCTTTTCGGTGTTAAACGCCGCTTAATATGTTTCTGTATGTCATCTAACCCGATCCTGTCGATCTCCGCGAGCGTTGGCATCCGCTTAAGCGATCGTTTAAATCTACCGGGAGGCTTTGAATGTTTCGCAGGTTTTGCAGGATCATCTCCCGCTTGATCGGCAGGGACCCGCCTCTTCCGCCTCAGACTGAACCTGGATATCTTCTTTTTCGCGGCGGTTTCAGGCGCGGCTTCTACCCCTGCTGGTGCGGGTTCCGCCGGCTCCACGATGGTCTCGGGAGCGGACGGTTCGTCTTGTGGTGATGCAGGTTCGGGGGTTGCGTGTTTCCGGCGCAGTATTTTTGTAAGCTTGAGCCTAACCAATCCGACTCCTCCATAGCATTATTCGCTGGAGCATCTGTTGTACTCTTCCTGGCGGCTTTGCAGAACCGTTTCCGGTCCGACCGAACGCTTCCATAAATGCCTTTTCGAATTTCTCGCGGGATTTTGCAGGATCGTCTCCTGCTTGGTTGAGGGGATTTTTGAGTATCTTCTGGAATGGATTCTGAAAACCGCAGAGTACACAGAGAAAACAGCAACTCTCTGCGCCCTCCGCGTCCTCTGTGGTAAATCTTCTTTGCCATAACCCAACCATCGGAAGGGATTCGGAAAACCAATGGTCGAGAGAGACCGCCCCTCTCCGCTTCAGCCTAAACCCGAATTTAACCAATCCGACTCCTCCATAACAGCAGTCGCGTTGCCGCATTGATCAGCATCACGATCACGATCAGGACAAAGGCTGCTGCGAATCCGTTCGATGCAGGGATGAGATGCGGGAACTCGAATGACCGGTACACCGTGATCGGAAGCGCTGCGGCAAGATCCTGGAACGGATATATCTTCATCCCAAATAAGAACCCCTCACGCGGGAGCGCCTTGAATTCAGGCAGGAACTGGGTGTAGCCCGCGGTCAGGATCACCACAGCAGACTCCTCTGCCGCCCGCCCGATCCCGAGAACCATGCCTGTGAGTATTCCTGTGAGCGCGAAAGGGAGCGTTATGCGGCGCACCGTGTCCCATTTCGATGCGCCGAGCGCGTAACTCGCCTCCTCGAGTTCGAGAGGGACTGTATCGATCGCACCCTCCGCCGCACGCTCAATCACCGGCAGTATCAGGATTGTGAGCGCTATCGTTCCTGCGATCAGCGAGAATCCTCCTGTTATGAACTTCATGTAGTAGACAAGGAATAAAAGCCCGAAGATGCCGAGAACAATAGAGGGCGTGCCTGCGAGCACATCGAGCAGGAATCCGAATGTACGCACAAGAGTTCCGTTTCCAGCGTAGCGTTTGAGATATACCGCAGTCCCGACGGCAAGCGGTGTTGCAAGCACAGTTGAGAGGAGTGAGAGCAGGAGTGTTCCCGCGATTGCGTTTGCAATCCCGCCGCCAAGTCCGGGGACCTCTGATTCCGGTGTTATCAGGAAGTAGAGGCTCAGACTGGGGAGCGCTTCGAGCGTGATCCGTCCGAGGATTCCGATTAGCGCGAGGAGGGTGATTGCCGCTGCGATGTACGAGATCGCTTTGAAGATATTTCCTTCGAGTTTTCTTTTGTTCATGGGTCTTTTATCTGGTTAGAACTGGTCTCTGAGACTTTTTTATTATCTTCCGGAATTAGGTTCGGAATCTTCTTTGTTATTAACAGCAGAGTGCGCAGAGGTTCGCAGAGGTTGTTTAACCGATCCTCCGCGTCCTCTGCGGTTTTATTTCCTGCTGATGTCCTGTACAAAACACTCGCTGCGAGGCGAGCGTCACAGTTGTTCATGACCTGCCCCCAATCTTCCTTGCAGCAGCCACAAAGAGAATCTCCATCGCAAAGAGAACCGCCGCAATCCCGAAGAGCGCACTCCTTGGCTCATCTATCGCACAGTAATAGCCGATGTCATTTAAGATCTTTGAGGTCATCGCATATCCAGTATCAAGAACCGATGACGGGACGTGCTGGCAGTTTCCGAGCAGCATCACAATCGCCATCGTCTCACCCATCGCACGCATCATCCCGAGAATCGTTGCTGCAAGGATGCCGCCTGATGCTGTCGGCAGCACCACCTTTCGTATCGTCTCCCAGTGGGTTGCGCCGAGCGCAAACGATGCTTCCCTGTACTCGAACGGTACTGCGCGCATCGCATCCTCTGATAGGGCTATTATCGTCGGGAGGATCATCACCGCAAGGATCGTTGATGCGAGAAGGACGCCTGTTCCGCTGTTTGGTGACGGGTCATGAAAAAACGGGATGAATCCGAGCGTGCCGCTCAAGAACGGGTCTATGCGATCCTGGAATATGTTTTCGAGGACGAATAAACCGAAGATGCCGTAGACGACAGATGGGATGCCTACAAGGAGTTCAACCATCGGGCGCATGACTTTTGCCACGCGGGAAGGCGCAAACTCGGAGAGAAATATCGCAGTAAAGACGCTCACTGGAACTGCAAGTGCGAGGGTTACACCGGTCATCACAAGCGTTCCGATGATAAAAATTCTGATGCCATAGACCTGCTCGGAATAACTCCATTTCGTTCCTGTGAGAAAGCCAATGCCCTGGCTTTCAAAGATTGGGAGCGCGGTATGAAAGATGAATGCGATAAAAAATATGGTGATTGCTGCGGTTGCGAGAACGCAGGTTAGAAGGAGTAGATGCGGTAACTTTGACCGGAGTTCGTCTGGGTTCATCTTCAAAAAATAATGGGTGATTTGTGCCCGGATCAGGCACAAATCTTATGGACTGCTCACGCAATCTCGGTTACTGGGAAGTATCCGCACTCTTCGAAGTAGGTTGTTGCGCCAGGAGACATCGCGAAGGTGATGAACGCCTGCTCCATCGAGTTTGGCTCGCCGTTTGTCAGGTAGTTGAGCGGTCTTGCCAGCTTGTCAGGATATGTGTCAGCAGTGGAATCCTTGAGCTGAGCCTTGATGTTGTCCTCTGTTACACTGTATAGCTTGCCGCCATCAATGAGACCGATTGCAATGACGTCATCACTACCCTCTGCGAATCCGAAGTCAACGAAGCCTATGCTGTTTGGCGTGTCCTCCACTGCTTTAAGCACACCGGCATTGCCTGTTTTACCTACTACACCGGCATGGAATTTGTCAGTCTTGT
>PIXW01000230.1 GCA_003601535.1 ANME-2 cluster archaeon | reverse complement strand
ATTCGGGTGCTTGAGCATCCCGCCGACCTCTACTTCGATGTCAAACGGCTCCCGTGCCGCAACCTTCACAGGCATGCTGATATGCGGCAGATGCTTCTTCTCAAGTTCGGTCAGATTCATCAGGTTCGCTGCTCTGTTCACTCGCAGGAACTGCCCGTTGATTGCTTCTTCAACCATTGTTTATACCTCATTCATATTCTTTAGTCCACAGGTTTGAAGAACTCCTTTCCGGCACCACAGGATGGGCACTTCCAGTCGTCTGGCAGATCCTCAAACACTGTTCCAGGTTCGATTCCGTTATCCGGATCGCCTTTCTCCGGGCGGTACAGGTATCCGCACATCGTGCAGCGATAGTTCGTCATGTAACCAGCTCCATCGGGACGCCACAGCAGACCAGCTCTCCGTCTCCTGCCTCTATTACCTCAACAACATTCCCACAGATGCTACATCTGTAAACTTCTCCTTTTTGGGTCATATCTACCTCCTATTCAGTATTCCTCACACTTGATCTCGAAGTATTCCCTCGGATGATCACACGACGGGCATTCAACAGGCGGTTCTCTGCCCTCGTGCACGTATCCGCACTTCCTGCAGACCCAGATGACCGTCTTCTCCTTTTCAAAAGCGGTTCCGCGCTCAACTATGGAAAGTAGTTTCCTGTACCGCTCTTCGTGATGCGCCTCGGAGGCCGCTATCATCCGGAGTCTGTGGGCAATCTCGTCCAGCCCTTCAGCTTCTGCGACGTCAGCAAACTCCGGGTACATCGTCGTAGTCTCGTAGTTCTCACCAGCGATAGCAGCAGCGAGATTCTCAGCAGTGGTTCCGAACGTAAGCGGGGCAGCAGCTTCAACGACGATCTCATCAGGGTTTTCAGGAATCTTCTGCCGGAGTTCATTGATCATCCGAAATAGCCACTTCGCATGTTCCCGTTCGTTCTCCGCGGTCATAAGGAAGATTCCCGCGATCTGCTCGAAGCCCTCCTTCGTTGCAACCTTCGCATAGAATGTGTACCTGTTCCGTGCCTGACTCTCGCCGATGAAGGCTTTTGCCAGGTTCTCAAGCGTCTTTTCCATGATCCTAACTGCCTCCTGGCTTCACGCTGTAGACCTCGGTAACCGTAACAGTGACGAGATTCTTCGGCGCTGGAAATCCCATCCTGGCAAGCTCTTCCTTTGCCGCATCAAATAGAGGTCCGCTATCTGCAAGCGTAGCGGTTCCCTTGAGCTGATACCCTGATGCGGTCTCTGCGTCCACGATGTCGATTGCAACATGAGGGTTCTCAGATAGGTTCTTTCTGGTGTGTTCTGAGAAGATATCCGCAAACTGGATCGTCTGCTCATCAACGATCTTGAAGCTGCCTTTTGGCGAGACATTCGGCACACCATCCTTCGATGCTGTGGCAACCGAGCCCCATCCGATCTTTTCAAGAATCTTCTTCACGTCATCTGTAATCTTATCCATGTTACTTAACCTCCTATTTCTGCTCGAAAAGTGTTTCTCGCGATGCTCTCGCCAAGTTCTCTACACTCCTGTCGTATCTTGCCGGTTATTGCACCTATTAAAGCCAGTTTAGCCAATTACAGCACCTCCTTTGTGTGTTTACGGATGTTTGACGAATACATCCACATCAGCAGTCCAACATCCTGATACGCGCGGAATCTGTATGCTTTACGCGCGCTTCACTCCACCCCCTTTACAACAGAAGTTTAAAAATGTATCGTGTGGATATCGTCAAGACTTGGTGGATTTAAGACGATGTTCGCAAAAGCGCCACTCGATATCGATTGTGATGTGCGGATGAGCCACCAAAACGCTTATTATGGATCGGATAATTGAGTACCCAGAAAGGTGGTCAAAATGGCAGAAGAACATAAACTTGCACACGAGGAACCAACGCAGGGCGCAATTAGCGAGATCGAGGAACTCAAGATCGAGATCGTCGAGATGTTGAAGGATGCGGCGGTCAAGTTCCCTGTGAAGAACAAGCACGAGCTTGAGAATCTCTTCCCGCCGGGAACCATGATGGCATGCAGGGTGGGCGGCAAAGAGACGCATTTCGATGAACTCGTGGAGACGCTCGACGCCGATGACTTTCCGCTCGAAGATGCATCAGAGGTGGCGTCAACGATACTATCCAGGTGTTCCCTCACATAGGTGGGGGACACTCTTACTTTTTATAGGTAAAGGATGCGCAAAATCATGGCAGACCCAAAACCAAAACTCGTGATCATCTACGGAACAGGGACGAACAATACCAGAGCTGTTGCAGAAGGAATTGAGAGTGGAGCACGGGACGAGGGTGCTGATACTGTTCTCTTAAATGTTTCCGACCTATCAAAGGAAGAGATCGTTGCAGAGATCACGGGTGCACAGGGAGTCGCGATAGGCTCACCCACATATAACCGAAAGCCGATTCCTGCGATAGTAACGCTTGCAGAGATGCTAAAAGGTGTTGATATGGGAGGGAAGGTCTGTGCAACCTTTGGATCTTATGGTCATAGTGGAGAAGCTCCAAAGACGCTCAAGCGGGTGCTTAAACCCTGCAACATGGAGCAGATGGAGGTTCTGCGGATCCTTGGAAAACCATCAGGTCCCGCACTGGACGAATGCAGGGAATATGGTGCGGAGATCGCCAGAAATATGCTTGAGAAATAATACTATTGATAGAATTGATATGGGGGATGAAAAATGCAAAAAGTGGTCTATGAAGAGAAATTGAAGATAGGTCTTAGTTTAAAAGTTCTGCTTATGTTCACATTCGGCGTAATTATAGGTCTGACTGTATGGTCTTTCCACACAGGTGAAACAATTGGTGCCTGGATACTGTCGATAGTTTTAGTTTTCACTGCGGTGCTTTTATTTGCAGTTTTACCCAGAAAGTATCAGATTTTCAGCGACAAAATAAAAGTGGTTTGTGGATTATTAAGGATCGATATCCCTTTTGGTGATGTTAATGCCGTGGAAATTCGTCCGCACTCTAACATCTATGGAAGTCTTGAGGCTCTTCGATT
>PIXW01000229.1 GCA_003601535.1 ANME-2 cluster archaeon | reverse complement strand
TTGAAGGATACGAAATATCTGATGCAGGTCAGACCTGAATATTCTGAATATGTCCGGTCGCTTGCTCCAAAGGAACTGCCTGCACCTGTACTCCGCACATTATCGATGATCGCATACCACCAGCCGGTAACACAATCAGATATCGTTAAGATTCGCGGAAACATGGCTTATTCCCACATACATGCCCTGTTAGAGATGGGACTGATCGCATCCGCTCCAAAGGGGCATACAAAACTCCTCACGACAACACCCAGATTTGCAGAATACTTTGGTCTGGATTCCGAGGATCCGGAAGCGGTCAGAAATGCGCTGAAGATGAAGATGGCAGCCCGCATCGGCGTGACCCCGATGTATGAATCGCTTCTGCGGCGGTGTGGGATTCCGTGTGTCGTGGTTGATGCGTACAACCCATCTGCTGATGACCTTGCTTTTTTGAGTGATATCCAGATGCTTGTAATCTCGAAGGGCTACACAGAAAAGGTCAGGAGAAATTTTTCCGGAGAGATCGTCGAGATCGCATCCACAACCTTCGATGACCTGCTTGGGTCTATAAAAATAATCGGAAAGTATGGCAAGAAGAATGATGTTTCAAAGGTTATCTCCGAACTGGAAGAACTGAAAGAGGGATATCGTGAACGATCAAGGAAACTGGACACGAAACTGCATCCCATGGTGAAACCAGCATCAGAGATGGCAGCACACATCCTGAACGATCTCGGATTCACGATATCACAAACAGGAATACTGGTTGCGCCGGATTATCTCGGTGTTGGTGATATCACATTTCCTACGCACAGAAATGCGCCATCCGATGTGATCGAGCGAATCTGCGCCAGATACGATGCGATTCTCGAAGGGCTACAAAGATGATTCGGACATGCTCCAGATGCCTTCGCACCATCATTCGATGATCGCATCTATCGTAACATCTGTCTTCATCGAATTGAACACAAGAGCGTTTTGTTCTACCTGTTTCACAATCTCTTTCACGGTTTCCTTATCGCCGTCTGTCTTTATCCTCGGCTTCACAACAATCGTTGTGAACCGACGCACTCCTTCCACCTTTTCCAGCGTGCCCTCTGCACTGGATTCATAAGACAGGATATTGATTCCGGCTTTCTTTGTCCTTGCGATGAATGTGGTCAGAGCACATGCATGCGCAGAGGCGACAAACAGTTCTTCGGGGCTGATAAAGCCTTCGGGACCATGAAACTCAGGTGGCGTGGCAAACTCAAAACTTGCTTTATCACCGAAAAACATGGTCGCTTGATATCCACTGTTCCATTTCAACGTGTTCGAGAAGAGGAATTTGTCTTCCATTATATCTTACCTCCTGGAATTAATCGATCGTCTCGATTATTTAAAAATCTTTGCAATATCACCAAACCTTTATGCCACCGGCATAAGATGTAATCATCACATGCCTATAGATTCGATCGGTACCATATTCGGTGAAACAGGCTTTACAGATTTCAGATTCGTGGTTTCGGATCCTTCAACAAAACAGAGCGATTATCTCAAGATCTGGCACGAAACCGATGGCTGGACGCTTGCACAGGTGATCTCGATCACCAGATCGAACGAGGACATCACCATCGATAGCGCACTGGACAGACGGGACGATGCGGGTGTTGATCGGGTGATTGCGAAGGCTATGGTCATCGGATCTCGGCAGAACAGGGTTCTTCGAACACCAAAAACTCCGTTCAGTCCAGGAGATCGGGTCTTTCGTGCCGATCCCGAACTGGTGGCATCGACGCTCGGACTTACACGCGGCAATGTGTATATCGGGCTGCTCGAAGGGCAGAGAATACCGGTACGCCTCGATGCCAACACCCTTGTGCAGAAGCATTGCAGCATTCTTGCACGTACAGGCAGCGGTAAGTCATACACCGCAGGTGTGATCATGGAGGAACTCCTTGATCAGGGAATTCCGCTCTTAATCATCGATCCGCACGGCGAATACACGACACTTAGAGAGCCGGCAGTCGAAGGGGATTTTGAGTACTTCGATGTATCGCCATCCGGATATGCGGACAGATTGACGGTGTATACGCCAGCAGATCGGGTATTGAATCCTGGTGCAGATCAGGTATTCAGGCTCAACGGAGTCAATCTCAGAGCAGGCGATCTCTCCCGCATTCTCGGTATCCAGTCCAGTACCCAGATGGGTGTCATATATGAGGCAATACAGAAGATACGGGCTGAAAAGGACAGATACACGGTTGACGATATCATCTTCGAGGTTGGAAACAGCAACAGTAATGCAAAATGGGGAGTTTTAAGCACTCTTGAAACGATTCGGGATACCGAAATACTCTCCGAAACCCCAACTTCGATTCAGGAACTCGTTCAACCCGGGAAAGGTTCGATCATCGATATGAAAGGTGTTGTTCCTGATATGCAGGCTATGATCGTTGCACGGTTGTGCGAAGAACTGTTTGAGGCAAGAAAAATCAATCTCATTCCTCCAATGATGCTCGTAATCGAGGAGGCGCATAATTACTGTCCTGAGAAGGGGTTCAGTAAGACGGTCAGCACCGATATACTCAGGACGATCGCGTCAGAGGGCAGGAAATTCGGGCTCGGCATGACGGTGATCTCCCAGCGCCCTGCAAGAATCGACAAGAACGTACTATCGCAGTGCAACACCCAGATCATCCTCAAGGTCACCAATCCGAACGATCTGCAGGCGATCCGGAAAGGACTCGAAGGAATCAGTGTTGAAGCGGAGGATGAGATCAAAAGATTGCCTCCAGGGGTTGCGCTAGTTGTTAGCGGTGATATCGAGCGACCGATTGTGGTTGAGATCCGTGCACGAAAGAGCAGGCACGGCGGAGGATCAGTATCTGTGATCGAGCATGAACCGAGAAGTGTGCATGAGCCATTCGTTAAGCCAGAGAAGATGAAAAAACAGGAAATTTTTGAAGTAGATCATAAGATTCCTGAAAAAAAGAAGACTGGCAGTTTATTTGCGAAGGTTTTTGGAAGCGGGAAGTTATAACCCATTGGCAGAATACTTCGTGTACATCATAGCCTCGATCTGATTCGTATGCATCGTTCGCATCAGCAGGCGGTAATCGCGCCCTGTCATCGAAACCATTCTCACCGGGGGTATCACAGCACCGCCCCCCTTCAGGAATATCACACCTCCACTCATCTTACCACCAACAAATCCTTTTGACCTTCCTTTTATGATTAAAACACCAGAACGCATGTCAGCAGCGGCAAATTCACCTGCATTTCCCTCGATTATCACCGTGCCGCCAGCAAGCAGCGCACCTGCATTCATCCCTGCATCCCCGCATATCCTGAGTTCCCCGCTCTTCATCAGTATGCCCACACTGATATCGGCATTGCCGTTCACAACCACTGTCCGGTCGGCGCTGCACCGTGCAGCGATACTATCTCTGAGAATGCCGTCGCTTAAGGTCAGTCTGCTCCCGTCGAAGCTGTTTGGCGGAAGCAGCCCATCAGGCGAACCACCGTGCAGCAGGTCGGTGATCGACCGGAATTTCCTGAAACCTGCACGATCGGACTCCACCTCAATTATATTACCCATCGGCTCTGCTACCGTTCCACTCACATAGATCTCGCCTGATACCATGCCCATGCCCATCCGCGTACCAACGTTACCGTCCACGATCACCGTTCCGGAATCGATGATGCCACCTGTGCCGCCGAAGTACCGCATATCCGCACCTGCATTCGAGCACAGCCGTTTACCGACATCGCCTCTGATGTGAATGGTTTTTCTGCGGCGCAGTGCTGTGACGAGATCCCGATATGTATAACTGGTATCCAGCTGACATGGAATGACCCCATCCGGATCCAGCTCCCTGCCCTGATGCTGCCAGTAGAAATTGTATGTGAAATCGCAGACGCAGTTCTGAGGTGATGTGCACTCCATCTCGAGGAGCATGTTTATATCATACTCCTTGAATACATGTTAGAAGATACTCCTCCGATCAGTCCTGCAATCGCATCATCCATGAACGGTCCCAATCTTCCAAGAATTCCAGGTTTGTTCTGATCGAATCTGGTAAACTCAAACATGCCTTTGTATCCGCTGATGTACTGTGCAATCGCAATACCCAGCACCTCGTCTGCGATGAGATAAACAGGATCGCGCTCGTACGCCTGCACAGAGATGCCAGGCAGTCTACCGCTCGTACCTTCTTCCTCCAGAAGAGTCGCCGCATATAAAAGTATGCATAAATTCGGATCAGATAATGCGAATCTGAGTTCGCGCTTGAATACCTGTCTTGCGATCTCCTCGTTCTCTATGCCGGGATGCGGGACATACAGTTCCATTGCTGTATCGATGAGCATATCTTCGGTGATGTCGCATTTACCAAGTATCTCGAAGATTTCCTGTTTATCTGACATATTATCACTTATTCAACTCTTCCGGTGTAACAGAGATTAGAATTTGATCCCATAAAAATGTTGGTTGAGCATTTCTGGATGTGAAGGAGGGACGTTGCGTTTCTTTGAAGTTGACGATCTCTTAAGCTCGTTATTCTTATGAGCACCAGCGCCACTCGAGCAGAACACGACATCACTCGCCCTTGCACGCCTGACCACGCTCCGAAGGACATTCTTTGTGCCAGCAAGATTATAAGAATCCGTATCAAGCACCATAACCTCCGCATCCATCCCTGGCTCGATTGTCCCGCAATTCAGACCGAGCGCGATCGCACCTGCACGGGTGCACATCCGCAGCACCTCTCGCTCATCGATTGCAAAGAGCGATGAGAGAAATCTCATCTCTGTAAACATATCCACCGAATCAAACATCACATTATCAGTGCCAGCAGCAACCACCAGTTCTGCGGCAAGCATCTCTTCGACAGGCGGCAGCCCCACCTTTGTCACGAGATTCGATTGCGTGCAGACCACAACAGGAATGTCCTCTTCAGAGACCGCACGCAGATCACCTGCCGATGCATGAGTCAGATGGATCAGGAGATCGGGATCCAGTGCCAGTGCATCGCTGATATCAGTGGAATCG
>PIXW01000228.1 GCA_003601535.1 ANME-2 cluster archaeon | reverse complement strand
TTAGATATACCAGCAGGAGCAGAAAACAAGACATATATGTTTAAAGGGAAAGTAGAATCAACAGAAAGTGGTGTTGAAGCGACGAGAGGGAATGAAAGATTACTTGTTAAAGACCCATTTTTGGGGTCTGGACAGGTAGCTGTGGTGAGTAAGGCGATGAATAGACATTATATAGGTTTTGAAATCGTGAAGAATTATTATGAATTTGCAAACGAACGATTAGAAGAAAATAACTATATTTTAAAACAAGAAAGACATGGAACCTCACTGAATAAACCTTTATCTAGTTATTTAAGTTAGGGGGATGAATAAAATGGACTTTACAGAAAATGCAATGGAAATAGGAGAACAATTAAGAGTATTGCCCAAAATATGGGATGGACGAGCATCTATTGTTGAAATGCGGGATGCGGGTTTCTATTCGGGCACGTCCTTTTGAGGGTCGCTAACATTGCCTGTGTAGACCGCGTCTTATCATACGAGGAGCGAAACTGTCAATGCCGTCCACCCCACATCTGCCCGCGAACCAGCACCCAATAGATTTACAACTCCACATGATCACATCCCAAAAGCAATTGAGACCATCATGACAGAACATCTCACATACCCAGGATCACAGATCAAGATCGCAAGAGAGGTGTACGAACCGGCAGAGGATTCGTACCTCTTAATCGACGCCGCACGAAGAGTGGTCGATCGATCTGACCGGATGCTGCGCATCCTTGAGATCGGCACAGGGTCAGGAATCGTATCGTCCGTCTTGATGCATCAGATACCCAAACATCTCTATGTAGCAACCGATATCAGCCCTCACGCGGTCACGTGTGCGAAGACGAACGGTGTGCCGGTGATTCGTGCGGATATGTTCACAGGGCTTGCAGGAAGATTCGATCTGATCCTCTTCAATCCACCGTACCTTCCAACCGCACCAGATGAACGTGTGGATGGCTGGCTCGATTATGCATGGAATGGTGGAGATGACGGGCGCATGATAATCGATCGATTCCTCAAGCAGGCGTCAGCATTTCTCGCGGACGGTGGCGGCATCCTGCTGGTGGTTTCATCGCTGACCGATATCGAGAGGGTGTGCGCACGCATGATGTCGATAGGGCTTATGGTGCGCGAAGAAGCAAGCATCGAGTGCCCTGGCGAGAAACTCGTGGTGCTGCACGGTTCACTTTCACCAATTTTTTAGATGTGCGGATTCGCCTATCTGTGAAGGCTCTCTGTCAGTGACCGCAGCGGAAATCCGAATAGATTGCACTGGAAAAATGATGAATCAGATCAGCAAGGTTCAGGTATCCTTCCGGCACAAATCTTTTATATGGTATAACATCAGATGATCGATGCACAAGCAAAATGCAGTGTAACAGCATAGTATGGCCACTGGTGACAGATAGCAATGCCAAGGTGGCGGAGCGGCTACGCGATCGCCTGCAGAGCGATTCCATTCCGGTTCGAATCCGGACCTTGGCTTATCACAATGTTCAAGAGCACAGTTTTCAAGAAACTGGAAAAAAATGATTTTCGGACTCTTGCAGGTATAGAAGTTGGTATGCGGCAGCATCACTGGGTCCCATCACAGATGATAGCTTCTTTTTCGAGGTTATTTGCTGAAGAGGTTCTGTATCGTATCAACCGTCTTCTCAAATTCAATCTCATCAAAAAGACCATGGTACCGTACGAAGGGTACATGATTAACTTCGATGGGTATGATGCGCTCGCGCTCGGAACACTGACGCGTAGAGGATTATCAGCGATTGGGGAGAATATCGGCGTAGGTAAGGAATCGGTTGTGTATGAAGGGATATACGATGATGAACCGGTCATCCTGAAGTTTCATCGCGCCGGATACACGAGTTTCAAACAGGTGACGCGAACGCGCGATGCCGGAGATCAACATCACTGGATATTTGTAGCCAGGCGCGCTGCCAGGCGCGAATATGATGCGCTCCTCGCGCTGCGCAATGCTGTCAATGTGCCTGGATGTGTGGATCATAACCGGCATGTGATCGTCATGAGTGTCGCGCCTGGAAGCGAACTATCGAGAACAACAGTGGATGATCCGGACTGGTTCCTGGATGAGATCATAGAAGAGACCAAAAAATCGTACTCAAAAGGATTCATTCATTCTGATCTGAGCGAGTACAATATATTCGTCAGTCCGGATGGCGTTCTAATCATCGATTGGCCAGGATATGTGGCCACAAGGCATCCGCAGGCGGGGTTTCTGCTTGAGAGAGACGTTAAAAACATATTATCGTTTTTTAACCGGAAATACGGGATAGTGCGAGACTGTGAAGAGACAGTTGAATATATCATGTATTAATGAGGGGCACGGCTCGTAGATCGCTGGTTCTGGAAGAAGAGGTATGATATGCGAAATACATACCATCTGGCTATCAATCAAGATCTTGTAAGCGGTGCTCAATGGTTGATCACGTGTGGAGATCCGGCGAGAACCGATAAGATCGCATCTCATCTGGACGATCCTCTGATGATCGGGAATACAGAACCTGGATTGGAACGCTATAGAATGCGAAGATAGCGGCGATCTTACATGAAATAGGCGGATCAAGGCTTTCAATAATGCTGGTACGGACGTGGTCAAACGCAGTTGAAGCATGAGATCCGGAGATCGGAACATACCCAAACCCCAATAACGAATCTCGCATCGCTGCGGGTTATTTTTATTCACAGATCGCCACATTCTTCATCGTAATGGATGGATTTATGAATATCACAGATCACAATACGATTACGATGATCACCAATGAAGACGTACTGAACACGATTGTCGAGAACAACATCAAGTTCATCAGGCTTCAGTTTGTGGATATTCTCGGAATCGCGAAGAACGTGGCAATACCGGCTGCGCAGATGGAAAAGGCACTCTCTGCCGGAATCTCCTTTGATGGTTCGTCCATCGAAGGATTTGCCAGGATACATGAATCTGATATGGTATTAAAGCCAGACCCTGCAACGTTTCGGATTCTTCCATGGGAAGCAGACGGGAGCAGGGTCGCGGGAATCGTAAGCGATGTGTATCTTCCGGATAACACGCCGTTTGCTGGCTGTCCGAGATATATCCTCAAGAGAGCAGAGAAGGAAGCAGAGAAGATGGGGTATATCATGAACATCGGACCGGAACTGGAGTTCTTCCTCTTTCGAAAGAGAGATGGTATACCAACAACCATCCCGCATGACTCAGGAGGGTATTTTGATTTCCCGCCTGTTGATCTTGCAGAGGACATCCGCAGGGATATCGTAATCGCACTCGCTGATATGGGATTCGAGATCGAAGCATCGCATCATGAGGTTGCCAACGGACAGCATGAGATCGATTTCAAGTACAGCGATGCACTCTCCACGGCAGATCATGTCGTCACCTTCAAGTACGTGACCAAGACGATTGCAACAAACAAGGATCTCCACGCCGCATTCATGCCAAAGCCAGTCTTTGGAGCGAGCGGGTCTGGCATGCACATAAATATATCTCTATTTAAAAATAATGAAAACGCGTTCTTTGATCCTGGTTCCGATCATGAGATCAGTGATGTTGCACGACACTTCATTGGCGGGCTGCTTGCCCATATCAAAGCAGTGACCGCGATCGCAAATCCAGTCGTCAATTCATACAAACGACTGGTATCCGGATACGAGGCTCCTGTGTACATCACATGGTCATGGGCGAACCGGAGTTCACTCATAAGAGTGCCTGCAGCACGGGGTTCTGGCACGAGAATCGAACTACGATCCCCTGATCCATCGTGCAACCCATATCTTGCATTCGCAGCCATACTCGCGGCTGGACTGGATGGAATCAGGAATAAGATCGATCCTGGTGAACCGATCGGAGAGAATATCTATGAGATGGACTTTCACCGGATAACCGATGCTGGCATCGATACGCTTCCGACAAGCCTCAGTCTCGCGCTCGACCACCTGAAATCCGACGATGTCGTGAGATCAGCGCTTGGCGAGCACGCATACAATGCGTTCACGCGGATTGCTGCTGCACAGTGGGAGGAGTACCGGGTTCAGGTGCATCAGTGGGAACTGGATCGATATCTGCAACTGCTTTGATGTTATTGGCGTGCCTGTTATCTGTGTAACTTGTGCAGAGCTAATATGGCGATGGAATAACAGCGTACCGGGATGCGGCAGAGACGGTTCTCTGACTGGGCGTTACTCGGGCAGGGGGAGATTGGTCAGGGAGCAGCTCCCCCAGTTTATCGCAAAAGCAGAGCAAAAATTCAGTCAAAGGATTCTTATCCTTCAGCGTAAACGTGCCCCGGTTCTTCATCAGATTCTCCAGAACGATCATCTATTTATAAGGTTATCCTGTTTTAAATTTGGTACGACTATTTTATAGCATATCTTTTGATCAATCGGCAGATCAGAAAAAAAACAAACTTTTGTCTACTGCGGGACTCACCAGTCCAACACCCGGATTTTGGTTGGTAACGCATTATGAAACCCCTACGTATCCAGATACTTTACATACCAGATGCACACAGGTATTAAAACGGTGAGGTGAATATGGATGAAACTCGACGAGATTGATAAACAGATCCTTGCGATACTGGAGCAGGATGACACGACCCCGAACAGAGCGATCGCAGAAAGACTCGACATCGCAGAGGAAGAGGTGGAAGCGCGGCTTGGGAAGCTCTCCGACACCAGAACCAGGATACTGGTCGTTGACGATGAACCAGACACCCTGCTACCGCTGACACGAGCGCTTGAGGCGGACGACTACGCGGTGACAGGGGCGGTCGATGGCGCTGATGCACTCGAAAAGGTCAGAGCAGAGACGCCTGACCTGATACTCCTCGATCTGATGCTCCCGAAACTGAATGGTTACGAGGTCTGCATGAAGTTAAAAGATGATCCGCTGACGCGACACATCCCGATCATCATACTGAGCGCGAAGGGTGAGATCAAGGACAAGGTGCTTGGAATCGAGATCGGTGCCGACGATTATGTGACCAAGCCATTCGATCTGCTCGAATTAAAGGCGCGGATACGTGCGCTTTTGAGAAGGGCTGGCTCGTGAGCATCACGATGTAAATAGTGCCCTCGCGCAGGAGTTTTGCTGAAGCGTCAGCTCTGAATTAAATGAGAAGTCTGTCTGCGTAATCTGTAGTCTGACCATTTATCGAAAGGTTTAAGTATGAATACGTGAGAGTATGCTTATCGATAAATCGAAAGGTTGGAAAATCAATAGAATACCGGCGAGGCAAATCAGGATGATATTGAAAAGACCGGATGGAGTCAGGATATACTATGAAACCCACGGGAACCGGGAGGACACACCTGTCGTTCTCTTGCACGGTCTCGGGGCAGATCATTCGATGTGGAACCTTCAAATACAGAAATACCAGCAGATGAACCTATTCTTAATTGTTCCCGATGTGAGGGGGCACGGAAGATCATCGCGTGTGGATACGTTCGGAATCAAGGACGCTGCCCGCGACCTTGCCGCGATACTTGAGTCCATGAACCTGAAAAAAGTCTCGATCGCCGGAGTGAGCATGGGCGGGCTTGTTGCCCAGCGGTTTGCAATCGACTTTCCGGAGAAGGTCGAGAGACTGGTAATTGTTGATAGTTTCAGCAGCAACAGTGACTGGAGGGTGCGGTTTAATGGCAGACTTGCATTGTTCCTGACGAAACTCTTTTCAAAAGTCGTCCTGATAAAGATTGTAGACTCGGCGTACGGAGGAAAAAGAGAAGAGATGCAGAATATTCGAAAGTATTTCAGAGAACAGATACTATCGCAGGACATGGATCAGATCATAAATGCGAGAAGAGCGGTGAACAGATTTGATGTTCTTGACGAGCTTGAGAATATCCGGTTGCCCACACTGGTTCTCGTTGGGGATCATCACGGGAAAATCGCGATCAAAATGGCAGAAGAGACCGCAAAAGGGATTAAGAATGCACGATTCAAGGTTCTGGAGGGCGGCGGGGACCCTTCAAACATGATGGCACCTGAGCTCTTTGATCGTAATGTTGTGGAATTTATCAAAGGTTGATCGACCATGCCCCACAGACGATTCACGATCATCGCGGTTGCTGTCGTTCTCATCGTTCTGGTAGCGTGGCTCGGGCACAGCACCAACAGGGAGGTGGAGGCGATCGTGCAGCAGCAGTTGGGTGAGCAGCAATTGCTGCTTGCCAGACAATCTGCGGCTGGAATCG
>PIXW01000227.1 GCA_003601535.1 ANME-2 cluster archaeon | reverse complement strand
TGCCATATCCTCAACGTTCGTGCCGGTCACAATCACGTTATGCGAGTCATGTGCAATCGTCTGGGCAAACGCACCCCACTTGAAACCAAAACCGGAAACAAAACCTTTTCCTATGCTGCCGCGCTTTCCATGCCGCTCAATTACAGCAATCGAGAGGATATCCCGATCAATATCCGGATGAAGAATGCCGCCCTCCGGATGCAGGTTCTCTATTCGCCAGTCAGTGAATATCTCATCTGGAACCGCAACGATGATGTTCGCTTCCACAGGTGTGTCGCTCTTGATGCAGAGGTCTTCCGGGTATATATTTCTGAACCGCACCGTATCAAATGCCTCTGCTGGATATACTGGCTTTGGAGAACCATTTGTGGAACCGCTCACAAACACCCGGTCGATCGTGAATTTCTCAAGATCATTCAGCACCACGAGATCCGCTCTTCTCCCGATGCTGACCGACCCGATCAGGTGATCGATCCGGTAGTGTTTTGCGGTGTTGATCGTGCACAGGGATATTGCATCGATCGGAGGAATGCCGAGATCGATTGCGGTTCTTACGTGCGCATCCATGTATCCTGCAATCAGATCCTCAGGATGCCGGTCATCCGAAACAAAGAAGAAGCTGTCAAGAGCGACGCCGTCCTCGATCAATCTCGGTATGAACTCTTTCAGAGACTTTGCAGCAGAACCCTCCCGCAGCATCACAGCCATGCCCATGCGGGCTTTCTCGATTGCCTCGTCATAAGTCAGGGATTCGTGATCGCTTGATATGCCTGCGCATAGATATCCGGCAAGATCGCTTCCGGTCATGCCAGGGCAGTGCCCATCCCCCCTTTTGCCAAGAACCAGTGTCTCCTCAATCATATCGAGTTTTCCAGGATCGGCATCGAGCACGCCTGGAAAATCCATCACTTCACCGAGTCCGACCACTCCGTCATTATACAGCAGACTCGTTACTGTGGGTGTATCCAGTATTGCTCCGGACGTCTCAAGATCGGTTGCCGGAACGCAGGAAGGTATCATAACAAAGATGCTCGACCTGAGATCCTGTACTTCCGATAAAACGAGATCTATGCCTCTCTTTCCAAGAACGTTTGCGATCTCATGCGGATCGATGATCATGCCGGTGGTGCCGTGTCTGATCGCTGCTATTGCAAAATGGGTCAGGGTCAGCATGCTGGACTCATAATGCACATGCCCATCGATCAGACCTGGAGAGACGAACTTTCCGGTTATATCGATGATCTCGGTATCATCTCCGATCTTATCTGAAATATCTCCAATCCCAACGATGATTCCACCGGTTATTGCGATATCATCCTGAAGAATTTCCTTTGTATTGACATTGACGATCTTACCGCCGGTCAGTGCAAGATCTGCCTTGATCGTTCCTTTTCCAGCGAAGATCCGTTCCTGCAGGGTCATGATTCTAACATATTCTGAAATATTAAAGCACTTTCGTATCGTCAGGACTCTGCGCCCATTATACTCAAACCGGCAAGCATCTCTTTGAACACAACCTGTGCATTCCGCAGGTCTTGTTGATCCGGGTGGGTGCTTGCCCTTCTGTGGAGGGCGTCTCTCTCAGGAGTGATTGCGTGTGGATGATCCGGCGGGAGCTTCGCAAACATCGCAATCAGTTTCGGATCAACCTTCCCCTGACATACAAAGTGCCCAATGAGGTCGTTATCCGCTTTAACCATCTCACTCGCACGTTCGATGCAGTCTTTTGCATGTTCGGAATCCGGGTCTGCGCCCAGTGTTGCGAACAACCCAATCTTCTTTCCCTTGATCTTCTTCAGATAGTCCTCTGCTTTTCTGTCTGGCTTTCCCCGGTCTACCCAGAATCCAGCGGCTACGAAATCATAGTCCTCAACGTTCGGATCCTCTTCGACAGAGGCAATCCTTGATCCATCGGGCATGATCTCGTAGATCGCATCAGCGACCTTCTTTGTGTTTCCTGTCCTGCTTGAGTATACGACCAGCGTTCTCATCTTCGATCACCAGAGACCATCTGTTTCATCGCTGGTATTATTGGTTTTCAGCCGCAGCCTCAACAAACCCCTTGAACAGTGGCGCCGGTTTTCCGGGTCTTGATTTGAATTCCGGATGGAACTGGCATCCGATAAAGAACCTGTGCGAAGGGATCTCCATAATCTCCATCCGGTTCTTATTCTTTCCGGAAAAGACCATACCATTCGATTCAAACTGATCGATGTACTTCGGATTCACCTCGTACCGGTGTCTGTGCCGCTCAACGATCCTCGTATCGCCATACAGTCTACGGGCAAGTGACCCCTCAACAAGTACCGCCTCATAATTTCCGAGACGCATGCTCCCACCCATATCCGTGACATCATGCTGCTCAGGGAGGAGGTCGATCACAGGATGCGCTGTGCTCCCGAATTCCGAACTGTTCGCATCATGCAGACCGAGCACGTCTCTCGCAAACTCGACTACTGCGAGCTGCATGCCGAGGCACAGTCCAAGAAACGGCACATCATTTTTTCTGGCGTACTCGATTGCTCTGATCTTCCCTTCGATTCCCCGCCCTCCGAATCCACCTGGAACAAGGATGCCATCGAAGCTCTCAAGAGATCTCCGAACCAGTTCAGGAGTATCCAGACTATCGGAATCGATCCATTCGATACCGACCTTGCATCCGCAAACGATTCCAGCATGTTTGAGCGATTCTCTGATGCTCGTATAAGCATCCCTGATATCGATATATTTTCCGACAACAGCAATGGATATTTTTTTTCCGCTTTTATTAATTTCATCCATCCGTCCGACCAGCTTTCGCCATCCGGATTGATTACCGTCTTTTTTCAGTTCGAGTTTTTCTGCAAGATACTCGGATAATCCCTCTTTCTCGAATATCAGCGGGACATGATAGACATCTTCGACATCCGGAGCACTGATGATCGCATTTGCAGGGACATCGCAGAAGAGAGCGATCTTCTCTTTCACCTCCGCAGACAGCACGGATGAGCATCGCGCAACAATGATATTCGGATATAGCCCAAGTTCTCGAAGTTCCTTTACCGAATGCTGGGTCGGTTTGGTCTTCTGCTCCCCCTGAATATCGTCGGGAACAAGCGTCACATGCACGAGCGCGAGGTCATGCACCGCCTCCTCCCGCTGCATCTGCCGCGCAGCCTCAAGAAATGGCATGGACTCGATGTCACCAACCGTGCCCCCAACCTCGATCAGACATATCTCTGCTCCGCTTCTCTCTGCTACAGCCCTGATCCGTTCCTTGATCTCATTTGTAATATGCGGGATGATCTGCACCGTACCCCCAAGGTAATCGCCCCGCCGCTCCTTTTCGATCACGGCTTTGTATATCTTCCCTGTGGTGATGTTGTGATCACTCGAGAGTTCGGTATCAAGAAATCGTTCGTAGTTGCCGAGATCGAGATCGACCTCGCCTCCGTCCTTCAGTACAAAGACCTCGCCGTGCTGGAACGGATTCATGGTCCCGGCGTCGATATTGATATAGGGATCGATCTTGACCGCTGTTACCGCATATCCCTTGTTCTTCAGGATTCTTCCGATGGATGAGGATGTGATACCCTTGCCAAGACCGCTCATAACCCCGCCGGTGACGATTACGTACTTCATGATGGTTATTGGGTGCTTATGAGTTTTAAAATATCTGTGCTGTGTATCCGACTGACGCTTTTGCCATATATTTTTTAAAATAGAATTGAATGGATATGATTATGTTTCCCGGCTTCAGAAAGCGTGGATTGGATGACTGGCTTCCGGGTTTTCTGGGATCAGATACTGGGAATTCGCCTCAAAGCAAAAGAGATGCGAGAAAAAAACAGATCGAGGGGATGGTTTATGCAGAGTACCCTGCAATTAAAATCGGTCGGCTGGCGGTATGCTCCAAGAGGCTTTGGGACAATATTATTCGACCGACAGTCTCATCACTCCGCGACCCGCCTCTGCAAGTTCGGGCCACACAAGACTGAGTGCTTTGACAAATGTGCATAGTCCAGACTCATTTTTGCCTGTAGACACCATTGAAGTGGTGGGCAAGCGATCCATTCGATAATAGTATGTACCGCTATGTTTATATAC
>PIXW01000226.1 GCA_003601535.1 ANME-2 cluster archaeon | reverse complement strand
TGTGGGGGGTCATTTTGGTGTCACCGCAGTATTGCGTTACAGTCTCCCGGATAAACGGTCATATACCTTATCAAACATCACTGCCCTGAATAGTTCGCCGAACTCCTCGTTATCAACGATCCTCTTGTATATATCGAAATTCGAGTCGATCATGCCTTCAAGGGTATCATTGAAGAACTCGTTGAAAGCCAGACGGAAGTTTTCCCGTGTGTTTATATCAGGATTTGATGCCTTGACCAGCGCATCGTTGCCGGTCAAACGCCGTTCCATATCCTCTGCAAAATATTTGACTTTATCTACATCTGTAAACTCGGTTCCATAGTGTTCGTTCATATAATGGATGATCTCAGATAATGGAGCCAGCTCCTCTTCAATAGGGCGTCCTGTTCCCAGATCTGAAATGGGTTCCAGCTCTCCGTCCTCGTTTATTAGTTTGATCTCACCGCTGCTCGTCTGCTGGATCCGGTACGAATCCATGTTTATATTCTCAGTGATCTCAACAGGCAGCTTCTCACGAGAGACTGGTAATTTTCGCACCAGATGGCGGGCGAACTGGTAAAGTTTTTCAAGATCTGCATCAGTAAAGGTGATAATCTGTGAGAGAAAGGAGTATAGCCGTGTGTATGATACAAGATGCCTCTTAAAGTCGGTTCGTTCATTCTCTGGACGTTCACAGTATCGAGTGATTATCGGGTTCAGGATTGCGTGCAGTTTCTCCTGCTTGCCTCTGGAATTGAAATACACCGAGGCAAAACCTTCCACATCCGACTGCGTGAAGATGTGGTAATCTCCGAGCATGCGCTGGAAGTCGTATAGTTTATTCGGATCAGTCGGCTCAGAGAGTGATGTCTTCTCATAGTATGGCTGGAAACTTTCGTAAATCTCTTCTGCATCATTGGCAAAGTCGAGAACCATGGTATCCTCTTTATCCGGGTGCGTCCTGTTCAATCGGCTCAGGGTCTGGACAGCGTTGACACCTCCGAGCTTCTTATCCACATACATGGTATGGAGCAGCGGCTGGTCAAATCCGGTCTGGAACTTATTTGCCACGATCAAAATCCTGTAGTCGTCCTGATTAAAGACCTCTGCCGTCTGTGACTCAGGAAAACCATTCATGCCGTACTCTGTAAAATCCCTGCCGCTGTCCGGATCTGTCACCGTGTCCGAGAATGCGACCAGTGCGTGGAATGGATACTTATGCTCCCTGATCTGTCTGTCGAATTCCAGTTTGTACCGGACTGCATGAAGACGAGACCGCGTAACAACCATCGCCTTTGCCCTGCCGCCAATGCGATGCCTGATCTGTGTCCAGAAGTGTTCCAGCATCAGTTCCGTCTTTTTGTTGATGGCGTGCTCATGCAGATCCACATAAGATCGGAGCAGGAAGGCGGCTTTCTTCTTATTATATTTTGGATCGTCTTTAATCTTCTTTAAGAGGCTGAAATAGACTTTGAAAGTGGTATAGTTCTGAAGCACATCGAGGATGAACCCTTCTTCTATTGCCTGCCTCATCGTATAGAGGCTGAAGGGTTTGAAACTCCCATCCGGCAACCGGGTGCCAAAGAGTTCCAGCGTCTTGTTCTTTGGAGTGGCTGTGAATGCAAAGAAGCTGACATTTGGCGGTCTTCCACGCAATTTCATCTCTCCCTCAATCTTTGCATTGATCAGATCCTCATCATCCTCTGCTGGCAGATCCTCCCGTTCTGCCTGCTCCAGATCAGCAGACGAGAGTACCCGCTTTACACTTCTGGCGCTTTCGCCCCTCTGTGACGAATGGGCTTCGTCAATGACAACCGCAAAACGCTTTCCATGAAGTTTACCGATCAGATCAACCGTGAATGGGAATGTCTGCAGGGTGGTCACGATGATCTCTTTTCCTTCCTCCAGTGCTCTCGCGAGGTTTCTGGATTTACGATTTGTTATGGCTTCAACGACACCCCTGACCTGCTCAAACTGCCTGATGGTGTGCCGAAGCTGGCGGTCAAGCACCCGCCTGTCAGTGATCACGATGATCGAGTCAAATACGCGCCTGTCCTGCGCATCATGGAGTCCTGATAGTTGATGGCAGAGCCATGCGATGGTGTTGCTCTTGCCGCTTCCAGCGCTGTGCTGGATCAGATAGTGCTGCCCGGAACCGTGACCCTTCGCATGAGCAACAAGTCTCCTGACCGCATCGAGCTGGTGGTATCGCGGGAATATCAGGGATCTCTCGCCGGTCTTTTTCCCTTTGTCGTCTTCCAGTTCTACAACCTGCAGGTACTGAGCGATGATCTCAAGAAGACTGTCCTTCTGCCAGACCTCGTCCCACAGATATGATGTCCTGAAGCCATCCGGATTGTCAGGATTGCCTGCACCGCCATCACGCCCTTTGTTGAAGGGTAGAAACGCTGTTGAACCCCCTTTCAGGTGCGTGGTCATGTACACGAGATCGGTATCAACCGCAAAATGTGCGAGACACCGCCCGAATGTGAAAAATGGCTCCTTTGGATCTCTATCCCGCCGATACTGCTGGACTGCATCCTGCACGGTCTGACCCTTGAGCGGATTTTTCAGTTCTGCTGTTACGATCGGAAGACCGTTCAGAAACAACACCATGTCAAGCGATTTGTTCGGTTCTTTTTCGCTGTAATGGAGCTGGCGGATGACTGATAGGATGTTTCCGTTATAGAGCCGACGATGCTCCTCGTTAAGTCCGCTTACAGGCTTGAAATAAGCCATCTCGAACCTGCATCCAGAGTCCTTCACACCCCGCCTCAGGACGTCCAGCGTCCCGCGTGCCTTGATCTCGTTTACCAGCCTTCTTGTGAAGCGTTCTTTCACTTCTGTGCCGTGCTGTGTTCTGAGTTTCTCCCACATCTGGGGCTGGGTTGTGTAGATGAAGTTGAAGAGCATCTCAGGGTCGAGACAGAGTGCGCGATTGTAGTCATCAGGGCGCCGTTTGATGTAGTGCGGCTCTGTGGTGGCGTAGGGAACTGCATGGTCATGGATAGTCCAGTCTGTTGTGTTTCCGGATGCGCCGGTCAGGGCATTTTCGATGGTCTCCTCGAAGTCTTTTTCGGATGTGTCGATCTGGCATTCGGGGCAGTTTTCCGGGTGTGTGGGTGTGCCGGAGGGTTCGTCTGATTGTGTGTGCTGGTAGCGGTTCTGCTGGTCTTGGGTGGGCAGGGTGTTCTGGCGTGGAATAGCATCTGTGCAGCGGTTCTGCGAAGAGTGTGAAGTGAAGAATGAGTTACCTTTTTGTACGAGAAGATGAACGTTATGGGTAGCGTCTCGGA
>PIXW01000225.1 GCA_003601535.1 ANME-2 cluster archaeon | reverse complement strand
GCCGCGTTCTGCCGATGTTAACCCGTGATATCAATGTACACACAAACAACAACCAGACCGATCATCCTGCAGGGGACGATCGCACTCATAGCACTCATAACCATCGCGACCATAGCGATCGCGCCAGCCTCCTGCGCTATTTATCACAGTGGGGACAATGCCGACCTCGCGATCACGGTAAACGAACTCACGCCCCAGCCGGTTGAGCCGGGACGCGATCTCGTCCTCTCAGCTACTATCGACAACCGCGGCGGAGGTGTGGCAAACGGTGTGACACTAACGATCATGCCCGATTCGCGCATCATCCTCAAGAACGAGAACGACCGGACCATGCGATTCGAGAAGATCATCGGATACGGTGCCCGCGTCGAGACATACCTGCTCCACATCGATCCTGCTGCGGTATCAGGTAATTACGAGATCGAACTCGGAGCAACGTGGACTACTGACGGGGCACACCGCGAGCAGAACCTGACTGTTCCGGTTGTGGTGCGTGGCGAACCAAAACTCGTGATCTCGGACATTACGGTTGAACCTGAGACTATAAAACCGGAAGACACGTTTAACCTCAGTTTCCGCGTTTCAAATAAAGGTTCCGGAACCGCAAGCACGGTGCAGGTGACCACTGCGCTTGATAACCTCTCGTTCGTGCCGATGGGCGCGGATACGAAGATCATCAAGAGACTTGACCCGGATGCATCGGAGCAACTGAGCTATCGGATCATGGTCAGCGACGGGGCAGATATCATGTCGTACGCGATACCAGTAACGATGCGATATGACGAAGAGAGCGGCGGAAACGCAACCTCGCAGAGTTCTGTCGGGATCAATGTGGTAGGGGACGCCAATCTCTGCATCGAAAGCGTGAGGACAAACCCGGAAACCCCCAAAATCGGCGATATCACGACGCTCATGATCCAGATCGAAAATTCCGGACACGGTGATGCCGAGTCCGTGAAAGTAACGATCGACATCCCGTTTGCAGGAACCCGGACCGCATTCCTCGGCGAGATCGAGGCAGACGATGATGCACCGTGCATCTTCAACTTCCACGCAACAGAGAGCGGCGATATCCCATATCATGCTGTGATCTCGTACAAAGACGATCTCGGGGACCACACGACAACCGTTGATATGGTGCTGTATGTTGGCGACGATGGAAACGGTGGTATGCTGATTCCAGCTCTATCTGTGGCTGCGCTCATCATTGTCGGTGTGTTCTATCTTCGCAGGAAGAAATGAGAAGATCCCGGATAGATCGGATAGATTAAAATGACCTCCACAACAACAGAACTCAAGGTTTCAGCCTTCCTCGCCTACAAATTCATCGCAAAGGGCAACAGAGGAACAACACTCCTCACAATCCTCATAATGGCACTCGCCTTCGTGAACCTCATGTTCACGACATCGGTCTTTGACGGGATGGGTGACGCCACTGAGAATCAGGTGATTGATACCCTTTACAGCAACATCGTGATCGAACCTAAGGACGAAGAGATCTATATTAATAACCCTGACTCGGTTGTGAAGAAGATAATCAATGTACCTGGGGTTATAGGAACTTCTGCGCAGTACGTCACAGGTGCAACCATCGCCTATAAAGAGAAAAGCGGCGCATGGAATATCCGCGCAGTCGATCCTGATGATGAGCGAATGGTCTCTTTAGTTCCTGATATGATGATCGAGGGTGAGTATCTGAGCAAATACGATAGGAGAGAGATCATCATCGGAAAAGAGATCGCGGGTGGGCATGGCGGGAGCCTCGAACACACATCGCTCGGTGGGGTTGTGGTCGGCGACACCGTGGAGGTCGCATTCACGAACGGAGTCAGACGTGAGTACCGGGTGAAAGGGATCTTTGATACGAACTTCTTCCAGTCGAATCATCTGGCGTACATCACCAAGAAGGAGATGGAATCGGTGCTCGGAATCCATGATATGGCGTCCCAGATTCTTGTAAAGACCGATACGAAGGGCGATGAGGGTAGATTTCTAAACCAGTTCGTTGAGCTGGGCGTTCATGAAGATATCAAACCATGGCCGGTGTATGCAGGGATAGTCGCCACCCTTACAAAGAGTTTCGATGCGCTAAATGCACTCACCGGAGCTATTGGCTTCTTTGTTGCAGGCGTCACCATCTTCATCGTGATCTACGTCAGCACAGTGAGCAAACGAAGGCAGATGGGAATCCTGCGGGCGATCGGGATCAAGGAATCGATAATCGTCCGGTCGTACATATTCCAGGCTGTATTTTATGCTGTATGCGGTTGCATTGCCGGGCTGGTGATCATGTTTGCCATACTGGTGCCCCATTTCATCAAGCACCCAATGGTATTTCCCATGGGGAATGTAACACTTTTAATCGAGCAAAAAGCAGCCATCACGAGAAGTGCAGGGTTGATCATATCTGCTGCAATCGCAGGTTTCCTCCCATCGTGGCGGGCGGTGCGTGAAACAATCCTTGACGCGATCTGGGGGGACTAAATGATGGAACGGACGGAACGAGTGGAACAAGTGGAACGAGATGAGCAGGACACGATAATTGCGACAAGAAACTTATCACGAACCTACACCATGGGAAAGATGCAAATGACCGCGCTGAACCGCGTGACGCTTGATGTCAGGCGGGGCGAGTTTGCAGCAATCATGGGTAAGAGCGGGAGTGGAAAGTCAACGCTCCTGCACCAGTTAGGACTTCTCGACACGCCGACCGAAGGCGAGATTGTGATCGACGAGGTCGAGATATCAGGACTATCAGAGTCAGAGAAGACGATATTCAGGCTTGAGAAGTTCGGTTACGTATTTCAGGAGTACGCGATCCTGCCTGAAATGACCGCGCTTGAGAATGTGTACCTGCCAGCAATGGCTCTCGGGTTGTCGCGGGAGGAGTATGTCACAAAGGGGATGGATGCGCTCGAGAAGGTCGGGCTTGCTGAGAGGGCAGACCACCGCCCCAGGGAGATGTCAGGCGGCGAGCAGCAGCGGGTTGCAATCGCAAGAGCGCTCATCAACAAGCCAAAGATTCTATTTGCCGATGAGCCGACCGCGAATCTGGACAGCGCTTCGTCGAGGCAGATTCTTGAGTTGTTTCGGGCGTTGAACCGGGATATCGGGCAGACGATCCTGATGGTGACGCATGAGCTTGAGGATGCGGATATTGTGGACCGGGTGATCTGGCTCGCTGATGGTGAGGTTGTGGATCGGGAGGGGTGAGGTGGTTTTGTTGCATCCGAAATTTCATGAAACTCAGACACCACCCACTGTATCATACCCTTTCACACCAAGAATCTGCAAAAACGATTTCGGACTCTTAAAATTGACCTTTTCGTTGATTTTCATCTCTATTAGTCTTCGATCAGTGGTCACAAAGTAATCACACTCACTATCAAGATACGCATGGATGTGTGGTACATCATCCGTATCTGTGATTAAATCGGAATACAGACCTTTCAACGCATCTATCTCTTCTTTTTGGACAAACTCTATCCCATGTATCGACCAGGTAAACGCAAACATCCATCCGGCGACGTTCTTCAGACATCTCGATTTTACGTTGTGCATCAGTTCATTGATAGTGTGAAAGGAGACTACCGCGGAGTATGCACCCTGATCTGCCAGTTCGATGACCAGTTCCCTGGTTGCTGGTCTCAACGTTCAGATACGTGAGAAAGATGTTTGTATCAAGGTATGCTTCAGGATATCATTTCTCCAGTCAATCTTCCTCTCCGATATAAACTGTAGCTTTATCCGGTGTCTTTCCACCTTTTACCCGATGGTAGTACGCATAAGTCATCGGCTCACCCTCTCCGAGAATATCCGCATCAACAACCTCGCCGATGAAGAGGATGTGCGTGCCCACATCCATCTCCTGTGAAACCTCAACCTCGATATAAGCAAGAGCATGATCGAGCACGACCGGTGCACCGGTGGTGCCGGTTCGATACCTGACCCTCTCAAACTTATCGATGTCCCTGCCTGATCTGAAACCGAACCTGCCGATTACTTCCATCGGTGTGTCCGTCCCGAGAACAGATGCCGCAAAGACACGACTCTTCCGTATGTATTCACAGGTCAGGTTCTCCTTATTTATGGCAACCGCAACCATCGGGGGCTTGGATGCCACCTGCATCACGGTGTTTGCGACCTGACCGTTGATGGATTCGCCATTTGTCGATGTGACCACGTAGAGCCCGTAGCTGATCAGATGCAGTGCTTTTTGGTTCATTTTCCCTGCCCACCATCCACTATCAATTCACAGCGCATCCGCGCTCATCCTGATCATCCGCCTGACCTCAGCACCGAGCGCTGGCGGCAGCCCCTTGATATCCACATTCAGAAAACCGCGAACGATCGCACCAGCAGCCTCATCCTCTGAGAGCCCTCTCGCTGTCAGGTATGCGATCTCCTCTTCGGATATCCGCCCGACCGCTGCCTCGTGCGAGAGTTCCGCGTCCTCAACGGTTGCCTCAAGTTCGGGAACCGAATGCATCCGTG